>CANIMM010000185.1 GCA_947468255.1 Chitinophagaceae bacterium
ACATCTAGGTTACCTACCAATGATTTTATTTGAGTTAATTTATCTTCATTGTTGCCGGTAATCAATAAATATTTTTCAATGATAGCAATCTGTTCTTGACTGAGGTCTCTTTGTACCAATTCCTCTTTTACTTTATCCAGTCCAATTTTATCCAATTTATCAATGGCGATGGTGATGTCCATCATTTTTTCGGGACCACCGCACAATTGGGCTAAAGCACTTAAAATTTTTCGGCTATTTATTTTCAGTGTATAGCCTGAAAGCCCCAATTGCATAAAAACCTGGTGATAAATATTAGCCAGTTCTACTTCATTGAGTAGGGAATTGCTCCCTACAATATCGGCATCGCATTGTGTAAACTCGCGGTAACGCCCCTTTTGAGGCCTGTCGGCTCGCCAAACGGGTTGTATCTGGTAGCGTCTAAAGGGAAACGTGAGTTTACCATGATTCATCGCCACATATCTGGCAAAGGGGATGGTAAGGTCGTACTTCAGGGCTCTTTCGGTTAGCTCGCTGCTGCTTTTTCCCATCAAGGCCTTTTCAAAACCTATTTTCGCTTTGTCAATATTGTTAGGATTGCTAATGCCATTGTTTAATATTTTAAAGATCAGCTTATCCCCTTCGTCGCCGTATTTGCCCATCAAGGTTTCTAAATTCTCCATTGCGGGAGTTTCCAATGGTTCAAACCCATACAATTCAAACACACTGCGAATGGTGGATAAAATATAATTGCGTTTGTATACTACCGCTGCTGAAAAATCCCTAGTTCCCTGAGGAATGCTTGGTTTGGCCATGATTTGTTAATTAAAATATTTTATTGAATAGCTAGTATGATATTGGGGCATACTGGCACTAAATGGTTGCGTTAGCATGATTTTTTATAATTGCTTCACAAGCCAGTTCAATCATGTCATATACTTTGTGGTAACCCGCTTCTTCTCCGAACCAAGGGTCTGGCACATCTTTGTTTTCTCCGGGGAAGCACTCATTGAGCAGCAGATCAACGTTAGCCAGTTCAAATGATTGTTTTCCTATTAATTCCATTTCTTCCATAACGTCAGCAGCCAATGCATAAATTGTATCAAAGCGCCCGAAATCTTCTATTACAAGCTTTCTGGATTGCTGCCCACTGATATCGATACCGTTCATTTTGGCCACTTTTTGTGACAGCGGGTGGGGAGGCTCACCGTTGTGCAATCCATTGGTGCCAGCACTTTCTACTTTCCAGTTTAACCCTGCTTTTTTGCACTTTTCCTTCAGTATTCCTTCTGCCAGTGGACTTCGGCAAATATTGCCTAGGCATACCATCAAAATAGTCATGCAGCAAATATAAGCTCTTAGGGGTAAAAGCAATTAGCCCTAGGGGTAAAGGCTCGAAATTTTCTATTCGATTTTAATCAATCTAACTTGGAAAGTTGATTGAATTGGGCTTTGATTGAGGGGGTCGTCTTCTCTAATTGAAAAATGACAATGACTAAATTGGATGCGGTTGAGTGGTAAGTAATAAGTTTTTTTGCTTTAGGTCCTGCTAAAAGTCAAGTCCAAACTGATAAATGCTCGAAGCTTAGATTACATTCCGGTTAAGTTTATTTTACAAGGGTAGTTTTAAGTAATTTATTTTGTAATTTGCTCCTTTAATCGAGGGGGTACCAATCTCCCTTTGGATTGTTTCTAAAACTATACAATGGCAATGGGAGAATTTGAAAGAGAAAAGCTAAGCGAAAGGGAGAAGGGATTTATTCGCATGCGTTCGATTACCAATTATGGCATGGGTGGTTTTATGGTACTAGTTGGATTTTTTTTCATGTTTCCGGTTAAAATGACTCAGGGCTTTATCAATCAGTATGACGCTTCATTGATAAAATTATTTGCTGTGATATGCTGGATGTATGGTGCTTTCAGAATCTATAGGGGGTATAAGAAAAATTATTTCAGAGACTGATGAACATAGATTGCAAAAAAAACAGCATTTTTAATTTTGGATGGCTATTCGTTTTGTGTGTTGGCTTGGTTCAATGCAACACCAAAAAAGCTGAACAAGTAACGGATACCCTTACCAGCGGTACCATCCACATCAGTGTGGATGAGTCGTTCAAACCGATAATGGACGAGCAGATAAAAGTATTTGAAGGGTCCAATCCGGGCGCTACCATCATACCCCATTACAAATCGGAGGCAGCATGTTTAAATGACATTTTTAATGATTCCATAACCAAAATGGTGATTGTAACCAGGGGGTTGACAAGAAAGGAAGAAAAATATTTTAAGGAATCCTTGAATTATTTCCCCCGTTGGGATGAGCTAGCAACGGATGCGATTGCTATCGTAGTAAATAAAAAAAGCAAGGATACCATTTTTACCCTCCAAAGATTGCAGCAGCAATTGACCGGTTTAATGGGAAAAAAGCAACAGGTCATTTTTGACGGGTTAAATGCTACCAGTACGGTGAGGTTTGCCATTGACAGCATATTGAAGGGAGCCAAATTTGATACGGGTGTGGTAAGAGCGGTTAAAAATAGTCAAGCGGTATTGGATTATGTTGCCGCCAATGACAATGCCATTGGATTGGTGGGAATCAGCTGGATTGGTAATCCGGAAGATACAACTCAGGTAAAAATGTTACAGCAGCTTAAAATGGTATATGTTAAATGTGAATATTGTTCCGATTCTCCTTATGTGAAACCTACACAGTATGGTATCATGACCAAAAGGTATCCCCTGATTCGTGGTTTGTACTATATTTTGAAGGAAAACTATTCAGGTCTGGGATCAGGGTTCTTAAATTTTTTACAGTATGAAAGGGGACAATTAATTTTCAGAAGAGCCTATTTGGGACCTAGTAAAATAGGGTTTGGTATTCGCAATGTGAAAATCAATGAAAAATTAGCAAAATAAAAGCAGACATTTGAAATAGTTTTGGGTTTAAATTAATATCATTGCAAAATCTAATAAACAGAAAAGGAAAATGAATAGTATCAAATTTGGAATGCTGATTGTAGTTACATTATTGCTTTCAAGTGCAATGAAAGCCCAAACTATTGAAGAGGGTAAGAAGTTTATGTATTTTGAAAAATACCAAAGTGCTAAAAATGTGTTTCAAAAACTGATGGCTGTAACACCGGTAAGCCCAGAAGCCGTTTATTGGATGGGCATTTCCATTATGGCGGGGGCTGATTATTCGGCTAAATCATTGCAAGAAGCCAAGGAACTCTATCGCAAGGCTTTAGAAACAAACAGTAACAATGCTTTGTTGATTGCAGCGATGGGAAACATCGAATTACGCGAAGGCAAAACCCAGGATGCCCGCAATCGTTTTGAGACAGCGCTTTCTCTCAGTCAGAATAAAGACTTGGAAGTACTTGCTGCAGTGGGAATGGCCAACTCAGACTTTGACAATAAATTTGCAGATCCTACTTATGCGATAGAAAAACTAAAAATTGCCACTACCTTGAAAAAGTTCAAGGAGCCCGCAGTCTATATATATATGGGCGACGCCTACAAAATACTGTTGGATGGGGGAAACGCACAAATATCTTATCAGTCGGCCCTAAATATTGATCCTAAGTATGCCAGGTCACTATATAGAATTGGAAAAATATACCAAACACAAGGATATGCGCAGCAGGAAATTTATATGAAATATTTCAATGATGCCATTGAAAAAGATCCTACTTACGCACCCGTGTATAAAAATTTGTCTGATTTATATTACAATATAGATGTGACAAAATCAGCTAGTTACCTTGATAAATACTTGGAATATGCAGATGATGATCCCAAAAATTGTTATTATAGGGCATCTATGAAATATGCCCAAGGATTGTTTAAGGAAGCCATAACGCTTGCAGCCCAGTGTATTGCAGGCGCTGCCACCCCTTACCCTAAATTATATGGAATTCAGGGCTACGCATATAACCGATTGGGAGATTCGCTGAATGCAAGGGTAGCTTTTGAAAATTACATTCTTAAGGCCGACCAAACTCAAATTGGCAGCGGTGACTATGCTACCTATGCCAATGTGCTATTTAAAATACCTGGTAATGATTCATTGGCTGGTACTTTTATTGACAAAGCGGTTCAGTTAGACACACTTGAAGCAGGGAAGGCATCGTATTTAAAAACGACTGCTATTTATTACGAAACACAGAAAAATTATAAATCTGCCGGAGATTGGTATTCCAAAATCCTAACTGTAAAAAAGGTGCCTACCAAAACTGACCTGTATTATGCCGGTTACAATTACTTTAGATCAGGAAATTATACTTCTTCCATTGATATTTTCAATCAGTATAGCCAAAAATATCCGGAGGATGTGTTTAGTTATTATATGGTTGGAAAGGCTTACTGGGCAATCGATACCACCATGGAACAAGGGTTAGCGAATCCTTCCTTCCAAAGGGCTATTGAAGTAGGGTTAGCAGACAAGGTGAAAAATAAGGCCCAGCTAATTGGTAGTTATAAATATTTTGTTGCCTATTTTGCCAATATTAAGAAAGATAAAGCCACTGCAATTGCTTATTGTGATAGTGTATTGGTAGTTGATCCTACAGATGCAGAAGCCCTCAATAATAAGACAGCTATTGGGTCAATGAATATGAATCCTACACCTGCAGCTCCTTCCAAGCCTGTTAAGCCAGTTGGCAATAAGCCTACCGGCGACAAACCAAGTGCTACTAAGCCAGCCGCTTCGGGTCCAAAAAAATAAGTCAATTTCGATAAAATCAGTTTGATCCCCCTTTTTAATCAAAAGGGGGATTTTTTTATAAACCTAAGTTTGTTATTTGCTCACCCTACCGTACTTTTGCAAAATGCAATTCTTCATTCTTCAAGTTATAGATAGTAATAATGCATCTAACTATCTACCAATTGGGATTCAATTATTTTTTGCGATTGGTTTTATCGCTACAATGATGCTGCTGACCCATAGTTTTGGCCCCAAAAGACAGACCGCTGATAAACTTCAAAATTTTGAAAGTGGAATTGAAATAAAGGGGAATGCTCGTCAGCCCATGGCAGTTAAATATTTCCTGGTGGCGATCTTGTTTGTGTTGTTCGATGTGGAAGTTATTTTTTTCTATCCTTATGCTGTTAATTTTAGGGCATTGGGATGGCATGGATTTGTGGCGGTGTTGATGTTTGTAGGGCTTTTTATAGCAGGTTTCATTTATATTATTAAAAAGGGAGCTTTGAGTTGGGAAGATTAAATAATGGAGTTCATTCAAAATGGGTTATTGAACTAGCAATTAAACCGCAGGTTGACCGAACAAGTGAAAGCCGGAGCTGTTATCAAATTAGTTCATTCGTAAATTAGATTATGCGTCCAGTACAATATAATACCAAATTGAAAATGGTAGAGGCCCCAGAAGCAATGATGGGGGATGGCTTTATGGCAACTTCTTTTGAGAAGGTGGTAGGGCTTGCCCGTAAAAATTCTATCTGGCCTTTACCTTTCGCTACTTCTTGTTGTGGAATTGAATTCATGGCAACAATGGCAAGTCATTATGACCTAGCTAGGTTCGGATCAGAAAGAGTGGGGTTTTCTCCCCGCCAATGTGATCTTTTGATGGTAATGGGAACCATTTCCAAAAAAATGGGCCCCGTACTTCGGCAAGTGTACTTGCAAATGGCTGAACCCAGATGGGTGTTGTCGGTGGGTGCTTGCGCCTGCAGTGGGGGTATTTTCGACACCTATTCTGTGTTACAAGGAATTGATCAAGTCATTCCGGTAGATGTATATGTACCCGGTTGTCCGCCAAGGCCGGAAGCTATTTTGGATGGTTTTTTAAAAATCCAGGAATTGGTGGGCCAAGAAAGTTTGCGCAGAAGAAATGGTGACAAATACAAGGAATTATTAGCCAGTTACGGAATACAATAAATATTTGAAGCGAATTAAGTAATAAAAGATGCCCCTAAATAACGAAAAAATACAGCAAATACTTACCGCGAAATTTGGCGACCAACTTACTGACTGGCAAGCACCTTATGGGATGCTGACTTTTACAGGCCCAAAAGAAATGAACTTGAAAGTATTGCAGTTTTTATTTGATGAACCTGAATTGGGTTTTCGTTTTTTAACGGATTTGCAAGCAGTACATTACCCCGCTAATAAGGGCCAAGAATTGGCAGTGGTATATCACTTGCATAATATGGTAGATAATATCCGTATTCGCTTTAAAGTATTTACCGATATCACCCAACCAGATGTATTCAGTGCAACCGCTTTGTACCAATCTGCCAATTTTATGGAAAGGGAAACCTATGATTTTTTTGGCGTCAATTTTACAGGTCATCCCAACCTAATCAGAATATTAAATGTGGATGAAATGGATTATTTCCCCATGCGAAAGGAATTTCCATTGGAGGACCAGACAAGGGTGGATAAGGATGATGAAATGTTTGGGCGATAGCACCCATAAAAATGCGATCGCATTGATCGTTGGAGCGTGCG
>CANIMM010000186.1 GCA_947468255.1 Chitinophagaceae bacterium
AACCGAAGTTGGCGGCATACGTACCCGTTGCTGAAATTATACTACTTCAACGCTTCGCATGTTGGTCAAAAGACCAACATGGGCTTTAGATATATGATTGATTTGGTGAATGGTGATTTAGTGAATGGGCAATTGTGAATGGTGAAGGTTCAGCCAGCTTAATGCTTCTTAACTATTATGCTAATTCATCCAGCACCATTTCAGTTATCAGTTTTCAGTTATCCATTTACCATTCATTAATGCCGTTGTTGGTCTTATTGACCAACAACCGAAGTTGGCGGCATACGTACCCGTTGCTGAAATTATACTACTTCAACGCTTCGCATGTTGGTCAAAAGACCAACATGGGCTTTAGATATTTGATTGATTTGTTGAATGGTGATTTAGTGAATCGTCAATGGTGAATGGTGAAGGTTCGGCCAGCTTGCTGCTTCTTAACTATTATGCTAATTCATCCAGCAAACTTTCAGTTATCAGTTTTCATTTATCCATTTATCATTGATCCCTTTCATCCAGCAAATTTTCAGTTATCAGTTTTCAATTATCCATTATCCTTTTTTTAATTATTGAAATCCAGCCTTATCTAATTAAGTTTGCCGCCGAATACAATTGATGATGTTGATTACAGATGAAAATAAAACCGGCCTGTTGCTTATGCCGCAACAGTTATTAAAAAATATTTCTATATTACAAACACTGCATATCCAAAAAAATGCGTCGGGAACTAGCTTTCAAACGGCTGATCTCGACAACCGTGAAATCAATGCCCATTTTCCGCTGGTACCCAAAGATGCCAAAATACTACTCAAGCTTTTTAGTGCGGGGGATGGTGAAGTCAGGAATTATGCCATCCGATCGAAATATAAAACCGGTCGCGCTGGCGTAAATTATTCAGAATTCTATGAGGCCGCCCTGCTCAGGGAACTTCACGGACTATTTGAAAGACTCAAACCTTTTGCGCCCCTTTTTAAATGGTACCACAAAATCTGGATCGACCCATCCAATGCCAAAACAGCCCCCTGTGTTTTTAGCTCGTTCAAGCCCCAACTGCAATTTGAAGTGGTGAAGGAGGGAAGTTCTTTGATTGTAAAAAGTCAACTTATTTTAAACGGCAGCAAATATGCTATCGAAGCCTTTAAACGCTATCAATTTTTACTGTCAAGCGCCAATGAATATTTTATATTGGCTTTCAAAGATTACCAAACACTGGAATGGCTGGATACAAATGATCCCCAACAATACCAGCAACAGCCAACCGAACTGGCGCAACATATTTTAGCTAGGTTAGAAGAAGATTATCCAGTAAACCGCAATGGCCTGTTTCACCAAAACTTGATTGATGCAGTGCCAGTAAGACGGGTGATATTAAGCGAAATTAGCAGCTCATTTTTAGTGCTCACCCCGCAATGGATTTATGAAGGCTTTTTGGTAGAAGGCCCCTTTAAAGATACCCACGAAATCTCCATCTCCGGCGAGGCGTATGTGATTCAAAGAAATAAAATAGCGGAGCTTGAATTTTCAAAAATACTGGAAGGGCTGCACCCGAATTTCATTAAACAGCTCAACGGATATTATTACTTATCATTTGCCGATGCACAAAAAAAACAATGGTTTTTAAAAGCCTACCACTTTTTACTAGAACAAGATATCCAAGTGGTGGGCATGGACATGTTGCAGCATTTCCGCTATTCGCCGCACAAGGCCATTACCACCGTAAGCATCCAAGAAAATAAAAACAATACACTTACGGTAACCCTTATACTTTCTTTTGGCAACGAAACCGTCGTGCTCACTGAACTACAAAAGATATTGTTGGCAGGTCAAAAAGCCATCTTGCTGAAAGATGGCAGTCTGGGTATTTTGAGTGATGAATGGCTTCAACAATATGGCACCATGATCAAGCATGGAAAAATCTCTAAAAATGAGATTACCATCGCAAAATGGATGGCGCTCACGGAAGATAAATCATCGGAGGAAAGCCAGGTATTGAAGGGGGTAATCAAAAAAGACTGGTGGCTGCGTTGGCAACAATGGCAGCAGCCCGATTTAATTACTTACCCAATACCAACAGGAATCGCCGCTGCCCTGAGACCCTACCAACACAAGGGTTTTGAATGGATGGTACTTTTGGCCGAAGCCGGAGCAGGCGCTTGCTTGGCCGATGACATGGGATTGGGAAAAACATTGCAAACCATTTGCTTCCTAGCTTACCAACTAGAAAAAAATCCTGCAGAAAAACAACTGGTTATTTGCCCCTCCAGCTTGCTATACAATTGGCAGCAGGAATTGACAAAATTTGCACCCCATCTTTCTGCCTTTGTATACCATGGACCTCAACGCAGTTTTGAAAACATGGCCGAAGGCAATCACCAAATTGTGATCACCACCTATGGCACAATGCGAGCAGATATTGATAAAATGAGCGCCCTTCCCTTTGGTATTGCAGTGATTGACGAAAGCCATAACATAAAAAACCCTTCCGCCCTGATTACCCGCGCGGTAAACCAACTTTCTGCCACCACAAGAATCGCACTGAGCGGTACGCCCGTTATGAATAACACTTTTGATCTCTATGCTCAATTGAGTTTTTTACTGCCGGGCATGTTTGGTAGTCGCGACTTTTTTAAGCGAGAATATGCAGATGCCATCGACCGCGACCAGGATCCTGAAAAAATAAAGGCCTTACAAAAACTAACGGCTCCGTTTATCCTACGTCGCACCAAGGAACAAGTGGCCACCGACCTACCCGAAAAAATTGAAAGTACCCTATGGTGTGAAATGGGCAACGAACAAAAGATGGCGTACGACACCATCAAAGAAAATGTACGCAGCAGTATCTTCCTAGATATTAAGGAAAAAGGCCTGAGCAGTGGTAAGCTCAGTGTAATCAACGGAATGCTAAAACTTAGGCAGGTATGCAATTCCGGCGAACTGGTAAAAGAAGAAGACCTTTTTTGTTATGCCTCCATTAAAACGGATATCCTGGTGGAGGAACTTAAAAATATTATTCCCAACCACAAGGCTTTAGTGTTCTCGCAGTTTACAGGGATGCTTGACCTGCTGGAAATAAGTTTTAACAAACACCAGATTCCTTTTTGCCGGCTAGATGGCTCCACGCCCATTCCAAAAAGACAGGAACTGGTAAACAGTTTTCAAGAGCCTGATTCGATTGAAAAGGTTTTTCTAATCAGTTTGAAAGCGGGCAATGCCGGTTTGAATTTGACCGCAGCAGATTATGTTTTTCTTTTCGATCCCTGGTGGAACACCGCAGTTCAGCAACAAGCCATTGACCGGACTCACCGTATCGGACAAACGAAAAATGTGTTTGCCTACAAAATGATTTGCAAGGATACCATCGAAGAAAAAATCATGCAACTACAACAGCGAAAAAAGAAATTAGCCGAAGATCTTATTGGAGAAGAAGAAGGGTTTGTAAAAGCACTCACCGAAAACGATATTGAATTTTTGTTCAGTTAATGGCCCTATTGGCGAAAGCATATATTTCTAAATCCAATTGAATACAACTTCTTCGCAACAAGCTCCTAAAAAAATCCGTTCGGGTAACGACTAGCGTTGCCACGACGGATTTTATAACATGGGGAGTAGGGTAACGACTTAGCTTTACCGCCACTGATTTTATAACATGGGGAGTAGGGTAACGACTAGCGTTACCCCGACGGGAATTATAACCTTGTAATATCTCTTTCTGAAACAGTAGTAGTTTCAACATTACTAGTATTAACAGAAAATGATTTGGAATAGGTTTTGCCACCAGATACCAATTTAAAACTTAATTCCTGTCCTTCTCTCTTTTCAATTTTAATGGTTTTATACGCAAAACGGCTATTGATACCGGTTACATAAATTTCACCTTCGCTCTTATCAGAGATCACAAGTGTTGATCTTTTCGCAACTGTAGGTTGCACCGCTATACGGAAGGTTAGGTAGTTTTCGTCGTTACCTAGGTATTTCACTGCAAATGGCGCTGATTCATTTACTGAATAACTTGCTTGTAAAGCCTGCGCATTCACGCTATTGGATAATACTAAGATTGCTGCAAGGGCTACTAAAATGGTTGTTAACTTTTTCATGATGTTTAATTTTTAATGTTAAATAATTGTTGTGCTTGTCTGGATGCTGCAGCTTCCAGCGCTTTAAAATTTTGTCAAATAGCCAAACTCGGTAAAAGCGCAAACGTTGTGGTGAATTTTTATACAGAAGGCAAATGTTAATACGCTGCTAAGCGTTTGCTGTAGTAGGTTGAAATAAATCGACGACCGCCACATAGTAAATTGATACGACCAACAACATTCAATAATTGCTGTTGATGATGTAAAATTAAGTCGAACGAAAAACAGTTGCAAATGAATATTATCTCCCTTTGCTGACTCTAAAAAGACTTTTAAAATTACGAAACCCTTAGTGACAAAGCCTTTAGAGACAATACAACCATGATGCCCAACCTAATTTTATACTCCCGAAACAAATTGTTAAATAAAAAACAATAGCTATATAAAATAAAAATGCCATTCACAATTCACCAATCACCATTCACAATTCACAATTCACCATTGACCATTCACCATTCACCATTCACCATTCACCATTGACCCATACAACCCTGTTAATGATATACTAATTTATGGATGGCTGATTAGATTTCACTTGCCCCTGCGTAGATTGAGTAAAATTTATGATTCATGCGAAATTTAATCGTGTTGTTCTGTTTGATACTTGTGAATGGTGCTTCAGCACAAAACACTTCACCGTCTGCTCCAGCCTCTCCATTGGCCTCCTATTCCTCTGAATGGAATATGCCCGAATATCGGCTATGCAATACCGCTGCTAAAGTTGCTTATATGAGTGAAAAGGAGAAGATGGTAATCTATGTCATCAATCTTGTGAGGGCTTATCCGGTATTGTTTTCCAAAACGGTGTTGGCTCAATATCCTACTTTGTCGGGCAAAGACGAGTTAACCAAAGACCAATATTATTATCAATCCCTTTTAACAACGCTGCTGGCAATGAATCCTTTGCCCTTGTTAACGGACAATGAAAAATGCTATCAAAGTGCAGCCTGCCACGCAATACTGTCGGGTAAAACCGGCTATATTGGACACGATCGGAATAGTGCAGAGTGCGAAAATAAAAAGTATTTTTTTGGAGAATGCTGCGACTATGGAAATGATGATCCAGTAGAAATTGTTTTATCCTTGCTCATTGACAAAGATGTTCCTTCCTTAGGGCACCGTAAAATATTATTGGGTAAATATACCAGTGCGGGCGTTAGCATTCAGCCACACAAAACCTACCGTTTCAATACAGTGATCGACTTATATTATTAGGATTTGAAACCTAATTACGAATTCAACATCCCCTTGTACAAAAGATCAAATCATTCTGAATGTCAACGCAGCAAACTCTTCCACACTGAGGGTTTCGGCTCTTCTGTTAAATAGTTCGTCTGCCAACACTTCGGGGGTAAACAAACTTTTTACCGCATTGCGCAAGGTCTTTCGACGCTGGTTAAACGCTGTTTTTACCAACACCTTAAATGCGCGTTCGCTTTTAACGGTAAGGTCGGTGGTTTTTCTTGTAAGCCTAATTACTCCGCTCTCCACTTTGGGAGGTGGATTAAATGACTGGTTGCTTACATCAAACAAATATTCCACCTCATAAAAAGCCTGTATCAATACACTCAACACCCCATATACTTTACTTCCCTCCTTGGATGCAGCTCTTTGTGCAACTTCTTTTTGAAACATGCCAATTACTACCGGCACTTTTTCTTTCCAGTCCAATACCTTGAATAAAATTTGGGTAGAAATATTATACGGAAAATTACCAATCACGGTAAAAGGTTCATCAAAGGGCGCATCGATATCCAAAAAACTTTGCCCGATGATCTTGTCCTTTAACATAGGATATGTTTTAATCAGGTAAGCTATTTTTTCATCGTCCAGCTCTACCGCCTTAAAATTGATATCGGGAATTTTCACCAGGTGCTTCGTCAATGCACCCCCTCCGGGGCCCACTTCGAGCAAATTAGAAAAGGAGTCTTCCTTCAGCGCATCCACAATTTTCTGTATGACAATGTCATCCTTCAAAAAATGCTGGCCTAATGATTTTTTTATTTTAAACATTCCTGCAAAAGTAAGCAGAACAATTGAGCATTAAATGATAACGGATAATTGATAACTGATAACGGATAATTGATAACTGATAACGGATAACTGATAATTGAAAACTGATAACTGATAACTGATAGTGTGCTGGATGAATTAGCATAAAAGTTTAGATGCAGCAAGCAGGTCGAACTTTCACCATTCACCATTGACCATTCACTAAGCCTCCATTGACCATTCAATCACTTGTTGCCATATTCATCCAACCGCCGTCAGGGTTTACAACCGCTGACGGGGTTGGGCGGCGATTAAGCTGGCCG
>CANIMM010000187.1 GCA_947468255.1 Chitinophagaceae bacterium
AAATAATGAACATAAGAAACATCGCCATCATTGCTCACGTTGATCATGGCAAAACCACGTTGGTAGACAAAATCTTACACAGTACCAACATCTTTCGTGACAACCAGGAAACTGGTGAACTAATTATGGATAACAACGATCTTGAAAGAGAAAGAGGTATCACCATTTTTAGTAAAAACGTATCCGTAGCCTATAAGGGTACCAAAATTAACGTAATTGACACTCCAGGCCATAGTGATTTTGGTGGTGAGGTAGAAAGAGTATTAAAAATGGCAGACGGGGTATTGCTATTGGTAGATGCCTTTGAAGGACCCATGCCCCAAACTCGTTTTGTACTTCAAAAAGCTTTGCAACTAGGATTGCATCCAATTGTGGTGATCAATAAAGTAGATAAGCCCAATTGCCGCCCCGATGAGGTGCATGATGCAGTTTTTGAACTGTTCTTTAACCTAGATGCTACCGAACAGCAGCTAGATTTTCCTACCATTTATGGTAGTAGCAAGAATGGCTGGATGAATACCTCGCTTACTGAAATTGATAATATTTTCCCTTTACTAGATGCTATCCTCGAACACGTACCGGAGCCTAAAGTAAATGAAGGAACCACACAAATGCAGATTACTTCATTGGATTTCTCCTCATTTTTGGGAAGAATTGCAGTAGGTAAGGTTGCCCGCGGTACTGTAAAAGAAGGACAGTCCATTGCACTGGTTCAAGCAGATGGCGGCATCAAAAGAATGAAAATCAAGGAACTCTACACTTTTGAGGCCTTGGGTAAAAAGAAAGCGACCGAAGTGAGTGCAGGTGATATTTGCGCCATTGTAGGATTAGAAGAATTCAATATTGGAGATACCATTTGTGATGTAGATTTTCCAGAAGCATTGCCCGTGATTAGCGTAGATGAGCCAACCATGAGTATGATGTTTGGTATCAATAACTCTCCGTTTTTTGGACGGGATGGTAAATTTGTAACCTCTAGGCATTTAAGAGATCGCTTGATGAAAGAAACTGAAAAGAACCTTGCATTGCGAGTAGAAGATACCGATAGTGCGGATCGCTTTTTAGTATTTGGCCGTGGTATTTTACATTTGGGCATCTTAATTGAAACCATGCGCAGAGAAGGCTTTGAGCTTACAGTGGGTAACCCGCAGGTGTTGGTAAAAGAAATCGATGGCAAGAAATGTGAGCCTTATGAAAACTTAGTAGTAGATGTTCCTTCTGAATATAGTGGAAAAGTAATTGACTTGGTTACACAACGCAAGGGCGAAATGCTCGTTATGGAAAGCAAGGGTGAAATGCAACATTTGGAATTTGATATCCCTTCAAGAGGATTGATCGGATTGCGTAGTACCATGTTAACCGGTACAGCTGGTGAAGCTGTAATGGCGCATCGGTTTACCGATTATCGCCCTTGGAAAGGACCTATTCCAGGTAGAAGCAATGGTGTATTGCTATCCAAAAATCAGGAAAGAACCACCGCTTATTCAATTGATAAATTACAGGACAGAGGAAGATTCTTCGTTGATCCAGGTGAAGAAGTGTATATCGGCCAGGTAATTGCCGAACATATTAAGCCAGGTGATTTAAATGTAAACGCCACTGATCCAAAAAAATTAACCAATCACCGTGCTAGTGGTAGTGATGATGCAACCAAGGCGGCTCCCAAGATCTTAATGACTTTAGAAGAGTGTATGGAATACATTCAGCAAGATGAGTGTATTGAGGTAACGCCCAAATCCATCCGCATGCGGAAGGTTATTTTAAATGAAGATGAACGAAAGAGAGTTTCTAAATCAATGGGACAGGAAGCGTAAAATAATATAACCATTCATGAAATCCCTCGTTTGTAACGGGGGATTTTTTTTGCCACCCAAGTTCTCCAATATTGAAATAATACAAATAGTATTTTAGGTACAAGAATTCGTAGCAACGTCCCCAAGAGGGAAATCAGGAATGGTGAAATTAAAAAGCTGAATTTACACTTGCTCCGGAGGGACAGTCTTTTGGTAAAACAAACTAAATAAACATTTGCTCCAGCGGAGCAACCTATTAATAATATCCCTTAGGTCTTTTTTGAAAAAGTGTAGATTAAAATTTACATTGGCAAAAGACCTACAATTTCCTTCAGGTATTGTGCATCTATTGCATCAAAAAAATCAAGTGCTTCGCTATCTACATCCAATACCCCTATTACTTCCTGCTTGCTAAAAATCGGGACTACAATCTCAGACCTTGAAAAACTGCTGCAGGCAATATGTCCAGGAAATTTTTCTACATCGGGTACAATCAAAGTCTTGGCCTGTTGCCATGCTGTCCCACAAACCCCTCTTCCTTTTTGGATTCTTGTACAAGCTATTGGCCCTTGAAAAGGACCGAGCACCAACTCGTCATTTTTTACCAAATAAAATCCAACCCACCACCATCCAAACTGTTGCTTCAATGCAGCGGCAACATTGGCTAGATTAGCAACTAGGTCTGGCTCCCCCTCAAGTAAGGCGGCAATTTGTGGAAGAAGCGACTGATAAATTTCAACCTTCGTTCCGGTAGTAATGGTTAGATCATCTGACATGGGGAGATTTTGAAATTGTGAATGGTCAATGGTGAATGGTGAAAGTTCGGCTAGCTTGCTGTTTCTAAACTAGTATGCTAATTCATCCAGCACCATTTCAGTTTTCAACTATCAGTTATCCGTTATTTTTTATCTTTTAAATTCATTTCCTTCGCCTCCACAGCCGGCGGGCTGCGTAACTGCAACGCCGCTGCTTTTGCTTCTTTTTGATCCCGATTGTTTCGGGATCAAAATTCCGCCTCCGGCGGAACCGAACCAAAAGAGGCGGCTTATGCAGTTACTGGTTTAAATTCGAGTATCGATTGGAAATTATTTTGATGCCGTTGTTGGTCTTAATTTGTGAATGGTGAATAGTGAATGGTGAAAGTTCGGTCATCTTGCTGCTTCTAAACTAGTATGCTAATTCAACCAGCACACTATCAGTTTTCAGTTTTCAATTATCCATTTATTATTGCCCATTCACCCCTTTCAGTTATCAGTTTTCAATTATCCATTTCCCATCTAAAACGCTTTCCCCAAAAACTCTTTCATGTCATTCCAAGATAACTTGTCAGCGGCTTCATTGTACTCGATGGGCATACTGAATTTTTTACCCGTTGCAGTGGCATCCGGATTAGAAAAGGCATGAGTAGCTCCTTCGTAAATTTTAAAAGCATAAGTTGCTTTGACTGCATCTAGATTATCCCTGAATTTTTTTATGTCTTCTTCACTGATGAATTTATCGGCACCGCCATGACAAACTAAAATTTTTGCCTTGGTCACACCCGGTGCAGCTGGTACTCCTGTCAATCCACCATGAAAGCTTACCACCCCTTTAAAATTCATGCCCAATTTAGCTGCATTCAACACCATCGAACCTCCAAAACAATAACCGATCGCCGCCAGTTTGTTTACATCTGCTTGGGGATAAGAACTGATTTTTTTAACAGCGGCCTCTAGCCTTGATTTGCCAAGGGAAGGGTCTTTATAAAATGGACCTGCAAATGCCTGTGCTTCTCCGGGATTATTGGCAATCTTTCCATCTCCATACATATCCACCGCTATGGCAATGTAGCCAAGCGCTGCTAACATCCGGGCCCTCATCCGAACATATTCACTGCAGCCCCACCACTCAGGCACTACAATAATGGCGGGCCGTTTGCCTTCCTGCTTTTCATTATAGGCAATGTAACCCTTTAAGACAGTACTCCCGTCCGAATAGGTTACTTCCTCTCCTTTTATTGAAGCAGGCGTATTTTGTGCAGTTAATGAAAAGGTGACTCCCATCAATAAAATGGTTAATACGGTTTGATAATATTTTTTCATTTTTTTTGTTTTAGCTATTTTTTAATGATACAAATTGAATGACTGTTTTGTTTGGAAACTTTGCAGTGTCGAAAAAAATTTAGTTGTTTTGATCTAGAAATATTACAGCTTATTCATTCAGTTTATATTTTGTAAGCCCATTATTTAACCAACTTCAATTCATTGATGATATTGCTGGCGCCGCCTAATTTATCTATGCACCACAATACATAACGAACATCTACACAGATCGTCCGGTTGAGATCTTTGTCGAATGCAATTTTATGACTAAGGGCTTCGTAATTTCCATCAAAAGCAAGACCAATCAAATTACCACTACCATCTATTACTGGGCTTCCGCTATTGCCACCTGTAATATCATTGGTGGTAATAAAATTGACAACCAAATCATTTTTAGCTTTATCAATATACTGTCCAAAATCTTTTTTCTTCATTAATTCAATTTGCTTGGATGGCAGGTCAAACTCATAATCGCCCGCTTTGTATTTTTCAATTATCCCTCTGCCGGTAGTTACATAATCATATTGCACCGCATCTCTTGGACTATAGCTTTTTACATTGCCGTAACTTACCCGCATACTGAAATTGGCATCGGGATACATTTTCTTGGCAGCTGCCGGATTCATTTCCATGATTCCTTTTAAATAACTTTTTCCCAATTCTGCATTCTTATTCATAAAGGCGGTGTAAAGAGAAGCGTATTTAGTGTTGTAATTTTTCAAAAATTCAGCCCCGTAGTCAAAAGCGGGATCAGCCTGTAACACAGTGGCATCAGGGTGAGTAACGAAATTAGCCCATTTTGATTCATCTAAAATCATTGTTTTTGCAAATACATTGTTGGCCCAGTTTGTAAAAGTTGTCGCATCTTTTAAATCGCCATAAGCCGCTTTTATTCCTTCGTAAAAGCCTATAGGGTGCTGATTTTTATTGATGTCGGTATAATACATTTGTGCAGTGACTGCCATAATTTTCACATCACTTACCCTGTCTTCCCCAGCCAAAAATATTTTTCTAGAGGCAGTAGCGGCATCAACGGCTTTCTTTATTTCGGCAGATGAAACTCCCGGCTTCACCATAATAGCCTCCAGTGCTACCAGCGAAGCGGCGAATGCTGCTAGCGGTGATCCTAAAATACCTTCAGATAAATAGGTCCGCATTTTACTATAAGGGGTCCAGGCAGTATAAATTTTTGAATACTCCTCTACCAAATTTACATAATCAGGTTTTCCTTTTGCCCATTTCAAAAACTCAACTTCGTATTGTTGCTTCTGTTCATAGGTCCCAAACTTCTTGAGTTGCTTTGATTCGCCATCAAAAAATTTCCAGTAATTAGCAATGCCCGCATAGCTGCTCGCCAGTTTTAATTTCACTGCAGGATCCTTAATCATTTCCTCATACATTAATTTTAAACGGATATCCCGCAAATTAACTAGTGAAGGGTTTTCAATATCCACTTTGAGTTTAATTCCAAAACTTGTTTCATACCGGTTGGTCCCACCTGGATAACCATAGATCATAGCGAAGTCGCCATTTTTAAACCCTTTAATACTAACGGGTAAATAATGTTTTGGCTGCAATGGTGTATTGTCCTTGCTAAAATCTGCTGGTTTGCCTTCTTTGGTAGCATACACTCTAAAAATAGAAAAATCGCCTGTATGCCTTGGCCATTCCCAGTTATCGGTATCTCCGCCAAATTTTCCAACGCTTTCTGGAGGCGCACCTACTAAGCGTATATCCCTATACGTTTTGTATACATACATAATAAATTGATTGCCCTTAAACATTGGGTAAATTCTTGCGGAAAGTCCATTGTCCTTATCTTCTGCTTTATCTGTAATTAGTTTATACACTTCGGCTGTTTTATTCATCCTGTCTGTCCATGATAAACCTTTGAATGCTTCTTCCACCTCTTTGGTTACATCTACAATGCGGTCCAAAAACTGAACGGTCAATGTGCTCTTGATTTCCTGATCTTTACTATAGGCATAAAAACCATCTTTCAGATAATTGTGCTCAACCGTACTGGCGCCCGCGATGGCTGCATAGCCGCAATGGTGGTTGGTGAAAATCAATCCCTGGTTGCTCACGATTTCGCCGGTGCAGCCGCCTCCAAAAATCAGGATGGCATCTTTGAGCGAAGATTTATTGATGGAATACAGTTGCTCTTTGGTTAACTTCAAACCCTTCTTCACCATATCAGCATACACCTGTTCACCTAGCAACATGGGGAGCCACATCCCCTCATCTGCGCTTGCCTTAAAAAGGGAGCAAATCATTACAATTGAAACAATGAACTTCTTCATATTTATTTTTTTAGACGACAAAATTACAGCAAATAGCCGACACCTTTTATGATGCAAATACTAATTTTACAATAGCCTGCAAATAATCAACTGAAAACATTGGCTATAGTAAAAAATAGAGATATCGCCCGCTTTAAGAAATTATTGGCCGTAAACGCGTTGTAAAGAGTAAATTTGCTGCACAACTTCAAACCACTGCATGCCAATTTTTGAATTGAAACTTCCCAAAAGTATCGCAAGGGCATTAAATCT
>CANIMM010000188.1 GCA_947468255.1 Chitinophagaceae bacterium
AAACCAGTAATTTTCCCTTTATCTGAATTGGGATGCCGAATATAAAACACACTTACCTCCATTGGATAAGTAACCAAATTCTGTACAATATATTCCCAAGGCATTTGGGAATGATATTGACGCAGTGCTTGCTCATTATCAATTTTCCTCAACAAAATACCCTGACTGCCTACTTCTGGTTTAACGATGAATGGATACTCAATTTGAGATTCCACCAACCGCTGCTGCAACAAAGAAAAATCCTCATTGGGCAGTATATTGCAGGTGGCAGGATATAGACTAGTAGGCAATAAATCATACATCTCTTTTTTGGGTTCTCCTTCCATTCCGCCAAATGTTAATTTGGGATTACTGGAAGTGAAAAACCAAACATGCCCCGATTTGATGGTGTACCACAACCAACATACTGATATGGGAGCATAGAGCAGTTTAAATGGCCATGCTTCCCAATCCTTAATAGCAGCAAAGACGAGTTGTATCTTTTTCATTGAAACACAAAAATAGCACCTTAGCTGCAACAAATTGACGGACTGCTAAAATTTATCAAAGACAATGTGTTTAATAAAACAACAAACATTTTGCTACCTTTACTTTACTGAAACATTTGATATGATGCATGTACCAACAATGGCTGAAATGATAGCGAATGGCGAAAGCCCTGATATCTTGTTTTGGGTAGGCTGTGCAGGAAGTTATGACCAACGAGCCCAAAAAATAACCCAGGCTTTTGCAACGATCCTACATAAAGTAGGCATTCGATATGCCATTTTGGGAAAAGAGGAATTGTGTACTGGGGATCCTGCAAGAAGGTCCGGCAACGAGTTTATGTTTCAAATGATGGCTTACCAGAACATTCAGATTTTAAACGGTTATGGAATTAAAAAAATAGTCACTGCCTGTCCACATTGCTTTAATACATTAAAAAATGAATATCCCGAATTGGGGGGCAATTATGAGGTAATTCACCATGCTAGTTTTATTCAACAGCTCATTGATGAGGGGAAGATTGTCATGAAAGAGCAGGGTAGTTTTAAAGGAAAAAAAATCACCTATCATGACAGTTGTTATTTAGGAAGGGCCAATAATATTTACGAGGCTCCCCGCAAAGTACTTGAAGCGTTAGACATTGAACTGGTAGAGATGAAGCGGTGTAAATCCAACGGTTTGTGCTGTGGTGCAGGTGGCGGCCAGATGTTTAAAGAAGAAGAAAAAGGAACCATTCGAGTTAATCTAGAAAGAAGCAATGAAGCCCTTGATACCGGTGCAGCAATCATTGCCGCTGCTTGTCCTTTTTGTAATACAATGCTCTCAGATGGAGTGAAAAATAGTAATAAAGAGGAAGAAGTTCGGGTCCTTGATATCGCAGAATTAATCGCCCAATCCATTTAAAAAAAATAGTATGAACCTACAATTTCAGAATCAAATACCTGCCGAATTTAGTGACACATCGAAAGTATGGATCTACCAAAGCAGCCGTTTATTTACAATGAGCGAAGCCTTGGAAATAGAAGCCACACTTGAACAATTTGTAGCCTCTTGGAAGAGTCATGGTGAGGAAGTAAAGGGATATGGTAATTTATTTTTCGGACAATTTATTATACTGATGGCAGATGAAACAGCCACCGGAGTAAGTGGTTGCAGTACAGATAGCTCGGTCAGAATAGTGAAAGAAATTGAACAGCAATATACCGTTCAACTTTTTGAAAGGCAAACATTGGCATTTGTGGTAAAAGATAAAATTCAGCTGCTGCCGCTATCTCAACTAAACTATGCTGCAGAAAACGAATTTATTAAGGCCGACACCCTCTATTTTAATAATACAGTATTAACTAAAAAAGAATTGCTGCAAAATTGGATCATTCCAATTAACAATAGTTGGTTATCCAAACGCATTGCCTTTCCTGCATTGAGCTGATATAATTATTTTTCTGAAGGATTTCTTTTTAGGAAGTTTAACTTGTTGATGGTAGCTTCTAGTCGAGCTAATTTGGTAGTTTCCTTTTTAGCTCCCGCTATCCAAGTGATGTATTCGTTTTTATTAGAAAATGAAAGGGTTTCATAGAAAGATTTTGCCGCTTGATTTTTTAAAAACAACAATTCCAATGCAACTGGAGTTGTGATTGTCTTTTTTTCAGTTTCCTTCACCTTTTTTTCTACCACAACGGATGCTCTTATTGCGGGATTTGATTTTTTAAACCGCATAGCAGTCCAAATACTATCCAAGGTTATTAAACGAACTTCTTCATAGCCAAAATGAGCGATACAGTCCCAGTTGCTGTCCCTTGTTAAATCGCTAACAATCTTGGATGCTGCTTTAGGATAGGCTACCCAAAGCTTTGCTTCATCATGCAAGGCAGGTACTACATCCGTTAAAATATCTTTAAGTTGCTTATGACTGATTGCAAATACAAGGGCGAAATCAATTTTCCTGGCTTTAAGTAAGGGAGTGACGTTTTTGGCAAATGCTATTTTTACAAATTGCTTCTCAACAGTAGACGGTAAGCCTTGAATCAATAAATTTTTTTCATCCTTTAATTGCAACTTTTCCAACAAAGACAGCGACGGAGCTAATACTTCCATTTAAAAACTTATTTAATTAAAAAAAGATTACCGAATCATGGATTCTTTACAAATTTTTCATAGCATTCGTCTGTGACCCAAGAAACAGATTAAAAAAGTAACGCAAATTTAATTTTAATTTTTAACATACCACCATAAAACTCAGTATTTACAGTGAGTTAGCTTAAAAATGGTTGAAAACTTATTTTACAGGCGGCTTATAATATTGTAAAGCCTCATTCATATATCCCTGTAATCGGGAGATTCTATTTTCATCTGCAGGGTGGGTTGTCAAAAATTCCGGTGTATGTTGATTTCCAGCAGCCTGAGACATTCTTTGCCAAAATGGGATAGCTTCCTTGGGGTCATAACCTGCCATGGCTGCGAATATTAAACCAAAATGATCCGCTTCATACTCCTGCTTTCTTGAATTGGGTAAGGTGAACCCTATTTGACTTCCAGGACCAAATATTCCATTAAAGATGCTATTTACTTTTCGATTGTTAGAGGTTAATACATCTCCGGCAATTCCCACACCTTGTGTAATCAGTGCCTGGCTCATGCGTTCATTACCATGACTAGCTACCGCATGGGCAATTTCGTGTCCGAGTACGATGGCCAATGCAGCTTCATTTTGAGTTACTGCTAACAAGCCTGTATATACCACCACTTTACCTCCGGGCATACACCAGGCATTGACTTCTTTGTTTTCCACCAAATTAAATTCCCACTTATATCCCTGCAAAATATTTGCCTTGCCCTTACTTGAATAATATTGGGTGATGGCATTTTCTATTCTTTTACCAACCCTTCTGACCATCTCTGCATCCCGACTACTAGTAGAACCAATCACCTTACTCTGGGAAAGAAATGATTTATACTCGGTGATCGCCATTAGTTGAAGTTGGCTTTCAGGTAATATACTGAGTTGCCTTCGTCCGGTTACAGCATTGGTAGTACAGGAACAATAAAAAAGAATTAAAAATAATAGGAAAGGAAAAAACTTTTTCATTTTAATAATATTTACTTGACAATGATGGATCAATTTGGATGAGTAGATAATTCGTACCAAACCCAGACTAAAATCCAAAAAAATGCAAATTGGTATAGGCAATAGCTGTAGCAAAATTACCACCAAACCTTTGTCTCGTGGTATTTGAAAACTTAATAAAATGGTAAGATTGAAGGGAAATTATTTACGATTGAGTTTTCGTCTATCCCTAGCTTTAAAAATAGGCACCCTACTTTCACTACCCCTTAAAATTTTGATGATATTTTTTTGATGGGTAAGTATAATCATTATGGCCACTAATACTGCAAACACTCTATAAAGTGTAACATCGTCGTTCCAAATCCAAAGTACGCAGATAGGCAAGGCGATTCCCGCTAAAATAGAACTTAATGAAACATATCGGGTAAGGAATAATACCAGTAGAAAAACCCCCACACAACTCGCAGCTATTACAGGCTGAACTGTCAAAATCATTCCAAATAAGGTTGCAACCCCCTTTCCTCCCCTGAATTGGGCGAAAATGGGGAATATATGCCCAATTACTGCAGCTAATCCTAGTCCTACCATTAAATTCGTTCTATCCCACTCGTCGGTAAGGTAATGAGGCAAAAAACAGTATAAAGCCACCGCGATCATTCCTTTTAGGATATCACATATCATCACAATGGTCCCAAACTTAGAACCCAGGACCCGAAAGGTATTGGTAGCTCCCATGTTTCCACTTCCATAATCTCGAATATCGATATGGAAAAAGACCTTGCTAATGATTAAAGCAGTGGGAATAGATCCAATAAAATAGGCTAAAACTATTAATAGTAGTTCGTTCATTCTTTCTTTAATGGTTCGAATTACAAATATAACGGATATTTGTTCTCCAACACATTTAATTCATCCTAATATATTACTAAATTATGGCATAATTGCCAGCACCAAAATCCAGTCGCCACGTTGTAAAGTGGAAATATATTGTAATCCGGCTTCAGCCAATGATGCTTTGACAAGAGTTTCGTTCTCTTTTAAAAACCCACTCAGCAGCACCGAAGTTCCTGAAAATGAACCCAATACGATTGATTTCAAATTAGAAAGTATCACATTTAGATTTATATTGGCCAATATAACATCATATTTTTCTTCAACCGGCAAAGCATCCAATTGAGCTACCCGAATATTGGAACAAGCATTTTGCTCAATATTTTCATGGGTGTTGGTAATACTCCACTCATCATAGTCGATGGCAAAAACATTGGATGCGCCCAATTTACTGGCCAAAATCGCCAATACACCGGTTCCGGTGCCAAAATCCAGCACAGTTTTCCCTTTAAAATCGAGTTCCTTCATCTGCTGAATCATCAGATAGGTAGTAGCATGGTGCCCAGTGCCAAAGCTCATTTTAGGTGTAATGATGATTTCATGCAGCACCTCTTTCATTGGGGCATGAAATGTTGCCCTAATACCTACAAAATCATCTACCAGCACCGGCTGGAAACCCTCCTCCCATTGCTTATTCCAGTTGATGTTTTCGACCGTGTATTTTTTATATGCTAGATTTTCAAACATGTCAATCACCTGCGAAAATTCAGTTTGTTTAAAAAGCTCTTCGGCAATGAAAGCCTTTAGAAGCTGCGGCTCCTCTTCAAAGCCTTCGAACCCTTGGTCGGATAAGAGTGCAACCAATTTTTCCTGTTGTTCATTGTCTTGAATTTCAAAATCAAATTGCAGATAGTTCATGCTGATATTTTTTTTATTATTTCAATAAAAGTAGTTGAAACTATGAAAGTTCTGACTACAAAAAACTCCGAAGAAAAATCTCCGGAGTCTATATTGAATTTGATTAAATTAAGGTCTTTCCTGTGCTTCAGGCTTTGGCATCAATGCCTTGCGACTAAGCTTAAACTTACCGGTACGTTGATCTACCTCTAATAATTTCACTTTCACACGATCTCCTTCCTTAAAGATACCTTCCATGGTTTCCAAACGTTTCCAGCTGATTTCACTAATATGCAATAAGCCTTCTTTTTTTGGTAAAAACTCTACAAAAGCACCAAATTCCTTTATGCTTTTAACAGTGCCTTCATAGGTATCTCCTACTACTGGTACAGCGATCAATCCCTTGATCCAATTAACTGCTTTGTCCAGACTTTCTTTAGATGCAGAGAATACGCTTACTTCACCTACATTGTTTACTTCTTCAATATTGATGGTAGCACCGGTTTCACGCTGCATTTCCTGAATTACTTTACCGCCGGGTCCGATTACAGCTCCGATATATTCTTTATCGATGGTTAATTTAACCATTCTTGGAGCATGTGGTTTCACCTCTTCTCTGTGAGCAGGCATACAAGCATACATAGCATCCAGAATATGCAAACGACCCTTGCGAGCTTGTTCCAAAGCTTGGCGCATAATATCCATGCTTAAACCGTCTACTTTAATATCCATCTGCACACCACAAATACCATCACGGGTTCCAGTTACTTTAAAGTCCATATCGCCCAAATGATCCTCATCTCCCAAAATATCAGTTAACACCGCAAACTGGTCTTCCTTTTTGATCAATCCCATCGCCACACCACTTACATGCTTTTTAATGGGTACACCTGCATCCATTAATGCAAGAGAACCCGCACAAACAGTAGCCATTGATGATGACCCGTTACTTTCCAAGATATCACTTACTACTCTAACTGTATAAGGATATTCAGACCCAGGCATCATTTTTTTGAGTGAACGCATGGCCAAGTTGCCATGACCTACTTCTCTACGGCCAACACCACGCATCATTTTTACTTCACCGGTAGAAAAAGGCGGGAA
>CANIMM010000189.1 GCA_947468255.1 Chitinophagaceae bacterium
CCATCGGGGTATCCAGGATAATTTTCTACTTCGGTGGTAATCGTCAATTGCCCTCCTGGCTGAATGCCCTGGTATAAAACGGGATTGAGCCCTGCCCTACTTGCATAAATTGCTGCGGTATAACCTGCAGGGCCAGAACCTATAATTAAACAATGTACTTTTTCTAACGAGGAATTGTCCATTTTTGTCTATATTTTAAACACTAAATTACTGTAAATATTTTTAGCTTGCGCCTGCTAGTCTATAATTGATTAGAACTTATCCAATTTTTTTGGCTGAGCGTATCCCCATTCATTGAAATGCATTACAATGGTTGCTAGTTTGGAATTGGCAAACTGGTTCAGATTGCTCCATAACGATAAAAGAAAACCAAGGCTCCATTACCACTATTCTCCTTTTTTTTATTGGGTATAGGTCATTTTTTTTGCTGGAAGTAAAAGGTAAATAAATGAAAAGTAACCCGAAATAGTTCGTACGACACCCACCTGAAAAATTGTTTGATCACATTTTTTGACTTAACATGACGCTCCTTGGTGATCTGCGAACAATTGGTAGTTATTATATTATAGAGAATCATTTCAACTTTTTTGGCAAATGAATGGTTGTTGATGTCTAAGTTCAACTCTACACTGGCATATGCACTAATGTCATTTACATTGTAGGAACCAATCGTAACCCATTTGCTATCGCAAACCGCTATTTTACCATGTAAAATATTATTTTGATATTCGTAAATCTCAATATTATTTCTCAGCAGCCAGTCGTATAAGAATTTTTCTGCATTTTTTGCCACTAACAAGTCGGATTTACCAGCTACAACTACTTTTACCTTAACGCCCCTGCTGACAGCCCTTTTGATATTTCGTCTCATAATGGTGCCCGGTAAAAAATAGCTGCATAAAATGATTATCTCTGACTGAGCAGTGGTCATCATTTCAATATAAGATTTTGAAATCTGTTTTTTTCGACGCACCCAATCATTTCTTCGAATCCTTACTTCAGCAATTTCGGCTTCCTGGAGGGCAATAACAGGAATTGGAATGGTACAGGGCGCCCTGCTGTAATCTGCCTGATACCCCTTCCATGTTTTCCAGCAGAGTGTGCAAAGGTCTTTGGTTACATCCCCTTGCACGAGTAGGGCAAAATCAAGCCAGGCAGGTTTTCCAGGCATATCATTGTAATGGTTGCTGATGTTGATTCCTCCCACCATTGCAATGGCCGCATCTACAACCATTACTTTGTGGTGCAGTCTTCTTCCTAAATAAAAATTACTGCCTTTAAAGAGTGGTTCGAAAAAACGAAAATGGATACCCCCAGCAGTTAGTTCTTCTATAAATGATGGGGAGATTGATTTTGAGGCATAGCCATCCGCCATCAAATAAACCTTTACGCTACGTTTTGCTGCCGACAGCAGGGCCTGGGCGATTCTTTTACCGGTTTCATCTTCATCATAAATGTATACCTGCAAATGAATGGTATCTTTTGCCTGGTCAATTAATTTTTCCAGCAAATCAAAATATCCCCTCCCACCTGGTACGAGCCTAACGGTGTTGTGAGCAGTATATGAAGAATTTATTTTACTATCATTCCCATTAACCATAAGACCAAGCTAATCAAATTATCTTATAAATTAATATAAAAAAATTGATCCGCTTGGTCTAAAGCAAATAAATAATGTGCCCATTTTCAGGGATCTTTATAATAGCCAATTCACCATGGATGAAACTGGAAAAAACTTTTTCAATTTCATTAGCAAGGAATGTTAAAATTCCACTAGATGGCCCATTCCTTTCGCATGATTCGTCCTAATAAAGCATTTGCTTCTGCATCTTTTTTAAAGACTTCTTTTACAGGATCCCATTGTAAAGCGCGATTCAGTCGATAAGCGATGTTACCGATATTACAAACAGAAGCCGTACGGTGACCAATCTCCACATCACAAACAGGCTTTGTACGAGTGCGCATTGCATTTAAGAAATCTTTATAATGATCTACGCTTTTATACACATGCTTTTCCGATTCGGTAATGATTCTTTCGGCGAGCGTAATCGGACTAGTCTCAATTTTTTTTCTTTGTACTTTTATCTCTCCTGTTGTACCAACAAAATGAATACCATTGCTCCACTCCCAAGTTTCATGTGTCATAGTAATGCCATTTTCATACCGATAAGTAAGAAACTTATGATCTTTACCATCGGGGGCAATCACTTCTACTGGGCCACTATCGTCCATTCCTAATGCCCATTGTACAATATCAAACATATGAGCACCCCAATCAGTAACCATACCGCCACCAAATTCTCTGTAATTACGCCAATTGGGAAATACATCTTTAGAAAGCGGTGGTGCTAATTCTGAATTAAATCCTACGGGTTCATTTGGACCGAGCCAAAGATCCCAATCCAATCCTGCTGGAACAGGCTCTGTAGGCAAATTATAAGCCGTTGGTGGTGGTCCAACATTTACTTTAACAGATTTGATTTCACCAATATAGCCATTGCGAATTAATTCAACCGCCTGCCTAAATTCGGGCCAAGAACGTTGCATACTTCCTGTTTGAAAAACACGGTCATATTTACGTGCAGCATTCACCATCGCCCTGCCTTCTTTAACTCTAAGTGAAAGCGGTTTTTCACAATAAATATCTTTTCCTGCAGCAGCAGCTCTAACCGCCATTGCGGCATGCCAATGATCGGGCGTAGCAATCACTACCGCATCTACATCTTTACGAGCAAGCAATTCTCTAAAATCATTATACACTGGAATTGTAGCAAACGTACCCAATGTTGTATTCGCTTTATACGTTTCCTGGATGGTATCAATGGTACGCAACGCCTTTCCCTCATATACTTCACTGATGGCTGCAATGCGGGTTTGGCCGGTATTTAAAAATGATCTAGTAAGGCCGCGACCTTGTTTGCCAACACCAATAAACCCTAGGTTAATTAAATCGCTGGGCGCTAAATAAGGCACTCCTGTTTGACTTTTACCACCCATTACAAAACGAGGGATAATTAATAAAGCCGTAAGTGCTTTTGTGGTGGTACCTACAAAACCTCTTCGGGTAATGGAAGTTGATTTTTCTTTTTTCATTTTCAATTAGGTTAAGTTGTTTTTTTTTAATTAGAATTTGTATAGCAATGAAAATTTTTACTACTGCTGTCGGGCCAATACTGCGGGATTTATTTTCGTAAAAAAAACCACGCTTCGGTCTAAGTCATCCATCCGCTACTTTTTCTATAATACGGAAAGTTTTGGCATATTGTTTTCTTTTATTTGGATGTTTGAATCGTTGTGGTATCTTTTGGTGGATTGCGGCCAATAAAAGGATGCTGTTCCAATTCTACTACCTGTCCGCTGATAGGACCACTCTCGTCTGCAAGCCAGTAAATGGCAGCAGCGGCTATTTCTGAAGGCTTCAAAATTCTGCCAGCAGGTGCATACACTGCAGGCAAATCTTTATACCAGTCTGCTGCCAGCCCATGATCTTTTTTTCTTTGCATTTCAGTTTCAGTAAGCACCCAGCCAGGATTGATCTGATTAACCCGAACCCCGTTTTCTCTATGTAACACATCACCCAAATTCCTTGTCATGGTCATCAATGCGCCCTTGGTTAAACTGTAAGCAAAGAGATTCGGTTCGCCGCTGTAGGCATTTACAGAACCAATATTCAACACACAACCATGCTGCGCTGATAGATAAGGCAAGGCTGCCTTGATAAGGCTAAAAGGTGCAATGGTATTCACAGCAAACATTCTTTGTAAAAATGCTTTATCAGTTGTATGAATATTAGAGGAAGCAACAATCGCTGCATTGTTTACAACAGCATCCAGCCTTCCGAATTTTTTTATAGCCAGTTCTACCAAACGTTCCGGAGCTCCATCTTCGCTGATATCTTCTATCATCAAAGCGGCCTTTTCTTCCCCTAGTTCTGCGAGTAATTCATTGCCCCAACCTTGTTCCAAACCATTCAATACAATGCTAGCACCTTCGGCGGCGCAACGAAGCGCGATGGCTTTTCCAATGCCAGTAGTGCTACCTGTAACGATGATGACTTTATTCTGTAACCTCATAAATATTAAACCAGTTTTAAAACAGTTTTTCCAACTTCAACTTTATGCCCTACAAGATTACACCATTTTGTAAGCATGAATGGCTTCGCAAATTAACCGCAAGGATGCTTCAAGGTTTCCATCTGCAGTTTTAAATGCATCTGCATCAATGGTTAGTGGTGCTCCCAACACTACTAACGGTGCGCCAAAAGCTGGGCACTGAATTGCTTGTTCCAATGAGAGGCCACCGACCGCTTGTACTGGAATTTTTACTGCATTTACCACTTCACGCAACTGATCTAAAGGGCTGGGCATACGCAAGCCACGTGCTGCAATACCTCTACGTTCATCATAGCCAATGTGATGGATCACATAATCACATCCGAGGTTTTCAAGCCATTGGGCAGCTGCAACCATATCTTCGCAACCAAGGTTGTCACCCATTACTTTTACACCAAAATCTCGTCCAGCATTCACCACACATTTGATGGTTTCTTCATGCGCACGAGCCATTACCACTACATGTGTGGCGCCGGCTTTTGCCATCATCTCCGCTTCCAAGTAACCTCCGTCCATCGTCTTAAGGTCAGCAACGATTGGTACAGTAGGAAATGCTTCTCTCAACAACCTAACCCCACGCAATCCTTCAGCAAGGATAAGGGGAGTTCCAGCCTCTAGCCAGTCAACCCCTGCACGCATAGCCATGGCGGCGGTTTCCAACGCTTCGTCAATATTGGTAAGATCGAGAGAGATTTGTACGATGGGTTTCATTTGATTTAATTTACTTTAAGTTGATTCTTTAATTTTTGAATAAAAAAAAAGGGAACTATTTATATTTTATAAACATTCCCTTTTTAAATCTAATACTTTCTATTATATACTCACTCCAAAAGAATGCGTTTTATATTACTTATTATGGCAATGGTCTAACCATTATATCCTTAAAATATGCAATACTTTTTGGATCGTGTGCTTGAAATGCGAAAGTTCCAGTGGCAATAATACGGCCAGGATGACCTCTAACAGGTACAAAACCATCTGGCTGAGTCCAATCCGTAACTACGGTATCATTTATTTTTACGATCACATGTTTACCTTCTACACGAATATATTCAGTAAACCACTCGTCATCATTTACATAAACATCTCTTGTATCCTTAATATCATATAAACCACCTGTTCTTTTCCAATCTGAATGAGAATTGTTTACCTGAACTTCGAATCCTTTATTAGGAAAATCTTTGTCTTGGTACTCTGTATGGAAATATATGCCTGAATTAGAACCCGGCTTAGTCATTACCTGTGCCTTAAATTCGAAGTTTTTAAAATTATGATTCAATACAGGTCCATCATAAAAAAGGTGTGAGCGAACTCCTGCCACTTTAATACTGCCATTTTCAATTGTAAATGAACCCGGCTTTTCGCTAGCTTTCCAGCCATCAAAAGATTTGCCATCGTAGAGGCTAATCCAACCGTTGCTGTCTTTAATTTTATGAGAACTAGAGCAAGCAGATAAAATAAATACCACTGCAATAAAGAGCATGTTTTTTTTCATAAGCATTTTTCGTTTTTTAATTATTCTAAAATAAAATTATTGTTAAGCAATCTTTGAAACACTTGTTTTGGCTGAATTAAATTAATAATCAGTTTACTTATCATTATAAAGCAATTGTCTTTTTAAATATTTTAAAAAACTCCAAATGCCAACATGGAATTAAACATCGCTCAAATTGTATTGTTTCAATACATCTTTGGGCACGCCTTCCCATATATTGGGTACATTACCCAAATAGCCAATATCTTTGATACCCATCGCACTGGTATAAAAGCCTGTTGCAGTAAGGTCGCGCATCCTAGTAAAGAATACTTCTCCTTGGTGCAACTCAGGTTTGGTTTGGCCTACATACGCTATCTGTTCCAATACTTCCAACTGCTGGGCACTAGTGCAACCAATAAAAGATTGTCCGTGATTGTTCAAGCAATGTAAATCAAGCCACTTTAAACCGCCACGCATGGGAAGCTTATGATCAGGAATGTCTTTTACAATAAATTCTATAAAATCAACCACCTTAGCATCCGAGGCGCTGCCAGAAACAGCATCCTTTGGAATAATTAGATCCGCCAAGAGAATCAAAGTGCTTTTTTCATGGGCATTGAAAAAAGCGGGTTCTGCATACAGTTTTTTTAATCTTTCTACTTCAAATTCTTCCAACCCTACTGCAGTATCAATATTGGAATGGTCTACTTCTTTGGTATCAGTTTTGCAGGACTGCACAAACAATCCTACACCAATAGTAGATATACTTAAGGCTTTTAATGACTGTCTCCTA
>CANIMM010000190.1 GCA_947468255.1 Chitinophagaceae bacterium
AGATTAAAATAATGCCTAGGCAATACTATTTATTTCAGTTATCCGTTCAATGAATATAAATCAGCATCCATGTCTACAAAAACCAACAAGAAAAATGCTGGCCCACTATTTCAATTAGTAAAAAACTGGTTCAACAAACTTTTTCAATCCCCGGATATTTACCCCGTCCGATACTACAAAAAAGGGAAACGTTTTCGCCGTTACTAATCAATAGTGTGCCTATTAGTAAAGCTCCTCCAGTTAAATTTTCACAATCGAATGTGTATCATTGAGTTGTTTTAAAAAACATTCCATTAATTACTTTTTTGCAAAATAAACCAGTTCATTGTAGCTACTAGAAAAGTTAAGGATTTCCCAATTAAATGATAGAAAAGGTTTCGCTGATATAAAGTTTGCAAAAGCGAAAAATAAACAATGGCACGGTTTTGGGAATATTATTTTCGGCGCCAGGGAATTTTACAACCATTCAATAATTAAAAAATACGATCATGAATAATACAGATAATTTTTCGCCAAAGGGTATGCAAAAAAATTCGACTGCAATCAACTATAAAAACATGCTTATAGCAATTTTAGCAGTCGGCATTATATTGTTGGGAGGCTATTTACTATTTGATAAAAATAAATCAAGTGCATTTATCCATCAACAGGCTACCCAGATAACAAAAGTAAATGAAGAGAAAAGTGATATTCAAAAAAGCTTCGACGCATCGCTTGCCAGACTCGACTCGATGTCTACTGTCAATGCTAGCTTGGGCAGTAAGCTCTCTGAGAGAAATGGTGAAATTGCTAAAGTAAAATTAGCCATCAGAAGTATATTGAATAAAAGAAATGCTAGTGCCAGTGAACTTTCCAAAGCAAAATTATTAATTGCTTCGCTAAATGGAAAGATAGAAAGTTTGCAAGCAGAAGTGGTTCGGTTAGCAAAAGAAAATGATAACCTATCTAACGAAAAGGCCTTGTTAACAATGGAAAAAGAAAGGTTAACAACAGAACTTTCTAGTACCACGAATGTAAAACAGGAGCTCGAAAAGAAAGTAGAAATAGCAGCCACGTTGAATGCTTCGAATATTCAGATTACTCCTGTAAACATCAAAAAAAATGGGAAAGAAAAAATATCTACCGTTGCAAAAAGGATAGACAAACTGGTGATTAGTTTTGATGTGGATAACCGAATCGCTTCAGCTGGCACCACAGATGTGTATGTTTTAGTAATTGACCCCGATGGAAAACCATTAACACTTAACGGCCAAGGTTCCGGAACTTTTAACACCAGAATGGAGGGGTATAAATCTTTTACTGCCAAAGTACCTGTTGAAGTAGAAACTGCCAAAAAGAAAAATGTAGAATTTGCATTTAAGCCGGATACAAATTTTCAACAGGGAAATTATACCATACAGATTTATCAAAATGGATTTATGATTGGTGAAGGAACCCAATCGCTTAAGAAAGGTGGCTTATTCAGTTAATTAATTACCATCAAGCTTGTTCCATTTTTATCAGAAGCTGTCTGGGAAATTTCCAGGTGGCTTCTTTTAATTATATCAATTGGCTGTATTTTTTTTCTTTATCCTTTCCCCCGTGTGCAAATGCTGATGCTATTTTATCAATAATTTATAGAGCCGCTCAATTTCAGATTTTTCTACCGTTGAAATAGCTTCATTATTGTCATGCTTTGCTTTAATGAAGCACACCATTTTGTGCTGAGGATATTTTGACAAAATATCATTGACCCTTTTTTCTAGCAAATCGTCTTTTAATATTTGAGGTGCCGCTACAGGCATCGGGGACTTATATCGATTGGGCTTCTTTAAAATGATTGCTTCCAGTGTAGCTAATTTTCCGGGCGAAAGCGATGGCACATTGGTTGCCTTTTGGTATAAGCCTTCGAGTTGCTTTTTGCTAAGGCTTCCCCTTTCTTGATACTGAAATAAAAGACTTTCTACAAAGTTAGAAGTTGGATAAGCTGCTAGTGATTCTTTCAGCACATCCATTATTATATCCAAACCTGGTTTAATTTTATTCATGTCTACAATTAATACATTTTTAGGCTATTGTTTACTTACAATTTGGGCAAGCTTTCAAAGGCATTCTTCAAAGCAATAATGATTGAATCACAATGATCTTTTGTGATCGTCAAAGCTGGCCTTATGGTGATAACATTGCCTTCAATCAATTTAAATGCAATACCCTCTTTCATACAATGATACATGATTGCTTCCGCTTCTCTACAAGCTCTTTCTTTGGTAATAGGATCCTTTACCAAGTCTATTCCTATGTGCAATCCCTTTCCTGCTACATTTCCAATCAACGGATAGGTTTCTTGTAAGGCAAGCAATTGATCCATCAAATAGCTGCCTACATTGGCTGCATTTTCCACCAATCCATGTTCTTCTATATAATCAATGGTAGCCTTCCCTGCAGCCGAACAGAGCGGGTTTTTTTCGTGGGTAAAATGGCCAATTGACCGATGCTGCAACACATTGTATTTTTCCTTGGTAACAATGCCTGCAAATGGCATCAGTCCTCCGCCAAGGGATTTACCAAGCACTAATATATCTGGCGTTACAAAATGCTCGCAGGCAAATAATTTTCCTGTTCTGCCAAAGCCCTCAATGATTTCATCAAAAATCAATAACATGCCATATTGTTTGCACAATTCCTGTACGCTTATCCAATAATTTTTGGAAGGCACTACGGGTGTTGCCGAAATTGGTTCGCCGATAATAGCAGCCATATCTGGATTACGCTGCAAAATAATTTTCAACTGTCGCAAGTATGCTTCGTCAATCGCGGCTTCATCTTTCCATCCCCAAGGATTTCGATAATAGTTGGGAAACTCTACATGAAATGCTCCTGGCACCATCGGACCATGTCCGGTAGTAAAATGTTCCTCTCCCCCAACACTTGCAGCCTGAAAACCTGTGCCATGGTAGGCATCCCAGTAAGAAAGTGTTTTCCATTTACCGGTAATATGTTTGGCTAGCATGATTGCCATTTCAATGGCCTCCGAACCACCGGGACAAAAAAGTACCCGATCTAATCCTTCGGGTGTTACTTCCACTAATTTTTTAGCAAGTTGTACAGCGGGAATGTTGGTATACCGTCGAGGGGTAAACGCAAGAGATTGCTGCAGTTGTTCAATCACTGCTTTAATCACCGCTGGATTGCTGAAACCTGCACTATGTACACCATTGCCGTGTAGATCGAGGTATTGTTTTCCATTTAAATCATAAATATAGGGGCCTTCCGTTTTGCCCAATACATTCATCACGGGAGTACTAAGTGCTTGATGCAAAAAATATTTTGCATCCTCCGCTATCCAATGCTTTGTTGGGTCATCTAACTGTTCGAAATATTCCTTTCGCAATTCGCTTGCATTGATATCCCCTTGCTCCAGTGAAATTGGTTGGTCCATTGATGTAAATAATTAAGAGTGGAAGCTGTAAGCAGCTTCCACTAGAATTTTCGTTGCTTATTCAACTATATTGATCGCCCCGATATAGTTTATATTTTTTTAACCCGAATATTTCTAAATCGCATCACATCTCCATGACCCAAGTAACCAATATGACCGGTGGTTCTTTTCAATCCCGGATGCTCCTTGTGATCTGCAGTTCCTTTCAAGGAAGGTTCTTTAATATCGCCATCCAGAATGACGGTTCCGTTTAAAGTCACTTTTATCTTGGTTCCCTTTACTACTACTTCTTCCTGATTCCATTCACCGGTGGGTAATAGGTAGCCTCTTTTTGCAGGAATCACACCATACACTGAACCGTGGTATTGGTAGGGTTGAAGATCCTTATAGATTGCCGCCTCATTATCCAGAATTTGTAATTCCATTCCTACATAAGCTGCATCACCACTCAATGGCGCACGGATACCCAGTCCATTATTTGATCCAGGGGTAAGTTGAAATTCAAAGCGATATTCAAAATTCGCATACTCCTCTTTAGTATACAGATTTCCATGGCCTATATCGGGATGCACTACCATAACACCTTCCTCCACCTGATACCCTTCTGTATTGCCCATCCACTGATCCATATTAGTTCCGTCAAAAAGCATGGTAAAGCCTTCCTTTTTTTCCGCCTCACTCAAAATGGAAATAGTATTGGTTGAAATTTCTTTCAGATAAATATTTCGATAAGCTACATAAGTACCATGTGCCTGCAATTCAATTTGCTCCTTGGCAAAGATGGGTAAATTCCGATCCCAATAATTTTCAAGAATCGTATTGTCGGTTACCAATACGCCATTGAGGTATACAGTAACTTTTTCGCCCTTCATAATGATATGGAATGTATTCCATTGGCCAATTGGATTATCAGCTACCACTAGAGGCTTGCTTTGATTTTTTTGGTTATTATACAGACCGCCCGAACCCACCTGGGCACCTACTTCTCTTCTACTGGTATCCCAAATCTGAACCTGCGGACTACCCCGTAAATAAATTCCTGCATCTCCTTTTTCCGTAATTTTCCAGTCTACATACATTTCAAAATCACCGTATTGCTTTTCGGTAGCCAAGTTGTCGCCATGGCCGGTAAAAATGAGCAATCCATCTTTTACAATCCAATCACCATTGGTTTTTTCGTTAGCGAGTTTTTGTGCATTTTGTAATTCGGCAGCCGACATTTTAGATCTGGTAACCGGATTACCTACAAGGGCTTTCCAACCCTCAAGATCCTTGCCATTAAAGATGGATGCAAATCCATTATCGTAAGGCATCAAAGCAAGATGCGCTTTCAGTAATGGAACTAAAAAGGCACTATCAGCTCCTTTAATAAGGGGCAGGGTTTGCTCCAATACTTCCCGTACCGCCTTTCCGCGGATATTCTTATCGGCAAGTGCCATACGCGCAATAATTAATGCCGCCTCCTCTTGTACAGCTGGATCACTCAAAGAACGCCCCACCATCATCAATGCATTAAAACCGGGGATATGAGCGGCAGCAGAAAGAATATGTTGCTTCTTTAAAGGATTGGGAGAAGCAGCCAGTTGATCCTGCAGCTGAAGTAATTGCTGCACATCATTTTGAATTATTTTTTTTGCAATAGGTGCTGACTTTATTTCGGGCAACACAAAGTTCACATTATCCAGGGCTGCCTGGATATGTTTACGAGCGGGTTCACCCGCCTTTTTCAAAGAATTATTTAGTGCCGCAATAGAGGCTTCAGAATGAATGATGGCGAGTGCCCTTGCAGCATTGCCTACAAAAGTTTCATCTGCCAAAAGCTTCGACAAAGTTTTTACCGCAGCATCATCCCCTAGATATGCTAAATGTTGTATGATCAAGTCGCGACCATAAAATGATTTCACATATTTGAGAGCGGAAGAAAGCGTAGTAGCCGTGGATGATTTTAGTTTGGCATCCAATCCAACAGCATGAACGTATGCACTCAAAGCAAGGCTAGGTTTTAACCTTAGTGAATCAGTGTCATCAAGCTGCGAGAGTAGCTTTTTCCAGTCGCCACTAGTCCAGGATTGCATGGAATTCAATGAAGCATTGGCATCGGCCACATGCTGATAAGGAAAAGACTGGATTGTATTATTTACGGCATCCGTTTGTGCAGAAAGTTTCACAAAAGAAACCACTAAGAAAACGAGAATGAAATGTATTTTTTTCATTGGTTGATTTTTATTTTTTTATTACATGAATGAGGATCGCTGTTGCATTTATTTTGATGTGAAACTATCCTGTCATTCTTTATTTACATTAAATATTCCAGGGAGCGCGCATCGGTGGATTGATCAACCTATTTGCTTCGGCATCGTTTACAAATTCCTGTGTTACCGGATTAAAATGCAGGGTCCTACCCAATTGCAATGCAATTTTACCCATATTTACAATGGTGCAAGATCTAAATCCATTGGATTCATTCAATGCAAATGGAGTACGGTATTTCACCGAATCCAAGAAATTGGTTACCTGCGGTTCTGGGTCAGGCATCATTGCCAATTTTTGAGCAAGATTTGGAATATCCGATTTAAAACCGGCATACAATTTCCCTTTAGGTCCTTGTATATATGCGGCATTCGGATCTTTATCTTCTCCATCTAGAATGATCTTGCAACCATCTTCATAGGTAAAGGTCAATTTCCGAAAAGTACCGCAGGCATCGGGATGCTGCTGCTCTGCATCCACTTCCACCATTACCGGACTGGTTTCATCCTTACCCAAAAAATATTGAATCGGATCAATATAATGCTGGCCCATATCACCCAATCCGCCGCCATCATAATCCCAATAACCCCTGAATGTAGAATGCACGCGATGTTCATGATAAGGTTTGAATGGGGCAGGACCTAGCCATCTTTCATAATCCAAAGATGCAGGAACGGGTTGTGCTTCCAACTGTGTTTTACCTACCCAAT
>CANIMM010000191.1 GCA_947468255.1 Chitinophagaceae bacterium
TGGAAGCGATTGTACTAGAAAGTGCAGAAATAAAAAAGCACTGGCCCAAGTACAATACCAGTCAAAAACAACCGACCCAAAAATATGCACTGTATATGTACCAAGATGGGCGTGGCTTCCAGCGTTTGGCAATAGATAAAAAGAAAAAAAATATCCCTACTTTATACAATTTTAATTTATTGAAGGAAGGCTGGGCGATGTTAAAAAAATTGACACTGCAATTTGATTTGCATGAGAAACTTTGTTGTATCGACAAAACGCCTTTAACGGAGCAGGACCATGCGGTTTTGGGAACTCCATTACAGTATAATCAGAAAATAGACAATATGCTAAAGGCATTGGAAAAGCAACTGCCTACTTTTGCTGTAGTAGATAAGGGTAGAAATGAAACAGAAAAATTATGCCTGTTAGTAGAAAGAGGTTGTTTTTGGGGGATGGGATATTTACCCACCACGATGCCCCTCACCACTGCTGCTGATATGAAAGACTTGCTGGTTCCTTATCAGGACAATGATACCATTCGAAACAGTATTTATTCTTTTGCAACCCAGTATCCGCATAAGCGGATCAGCTTGCATGGGTAAAGCTTGGTTTGACCGGTAACAGCAAAAATTATAATCGCTCAGTATTGATATATTAAAAGGGTTAAAAATGCAAAAAAAATGAAGATTAATCAAAGTATTCAGCGGCTTCAGGGATTCAGTAAAGGGGGTAATCAGCCAATAATCTTTTTCCTTCAAATCTTGGATTTTTTTCTTTCATTGCACACCATTACTTTCGCAGCCCTCTAATAAAAAAGGAAATCAATTATGTCAGCATTCGTACAACCTATTGCACAAAAATTAAATATAAAATTACAACAGGTAGCCGCCGTGATAAGTTTGTTAGAGGAAGGTGCTACGATTCCTTTTATTGCCCGGTATCGAAAGGATACAACTGGTGGATTGGATGAGGTGCAAATCCAGCAAATTCAGGATGAGGCGAAATTTTTGAAAGAGTTTACCGAGCGAAAAACGTTTATAGAAAAGACCATCACAGAACAGCAGAAAATGACAGCTGCTTTGCAGGATAAAATCAATGGTGCAACCACCCTTGCTGAGTTGGAGGATATTTACCTTCCCTATAAACCCAAGCGCACTACAAGGGCGCAGACCGCCAGGGAAAAGGGGTTAGAACCATTGGCCAATTTATTGTTAGAACAAAAAGACATTGACCTGATTGCAATTGCTACCAGTTTTATTTCGGATAAGGTATTGGATACAGATGCAGCCTTGCAGGGGGCGAGGGATATTATTGCAGAACTCATTAATGAGGACGCACAGGTAAGGGCTAAAATGCGAAGGCTATTTGAAACAGAAGCTACCCTCCAAAGTAAAGTGGTTGCCGACAAGGAAACGGCAGGTATCAAATACAATGATTACTTCGATTTTGCTGAGTTGATTTCCAAAATGCCTTCACATAGAATATTGGCAGTGTTGAGGGGTTTTCTGGAAGGCTATTTACGCATTGCGATTGCTCCCGCAGAGGAACCTGCATTAGAAATACTGGAGTCCATTTATGTAAATGGAATGAGTACTTGCAGCGATCAAATTCGAAAGGCTGCCAAGGATGCCTATCGGCGATTGTTGCAGCCCAGCCTTGAAACTGAATTCAGGACCAACCTGAAAACAAAGGCGGATGAAGATGCCATTAATGTGTTTGCTGAGAATTTGCGTCAGCTATTATTAAGTGCTCCCTTGGGAAGCAAGCGGATTTTAGCAATCGATCCGGGGTATCGTACCGGCTGCAAGGTGGTTTGTTTGGATGAAAAGGGGGAGCTTCAAAAAACCGACTTAATTTTTCCACATGAACATAACCGTGTGGCGGCAGAAGAAATAAAAATTAAAAATTTGGTTCAGCAATATGGGATTGAAGTGTTTGCCATCGGCGATGGAACAGCGGGAAGGGAGACAGATCAATTTATAAAAAAACTAAACCTTGGGCTGCCGGTGTTTTTGGTCAATGAAGATGGGGCTTCTATTTATTCTGCCTCAGAAATTGCCCGGGAAGAGTTTCCTAATGAAGATATCACCGTTAGAGGGGCTGTCAGTATTGGAAGAAGATTGATGGACCCGTTGGCAGAACTGGTAAAGCTGGACCCCAAAAGTATTGGCGTAGGTCAATACCAGCATGATGTGAATCAGTTTCGACTCAAGGAGCGGCTCGACGCAACCGTTATTAGTTGTGTGAACAATGTAGGGGTGAATTTAAATACGGCTAGCAAGCATTTGTTGAGTTATGTGAGTGGAATTGGCGGCACATTGGCGGAAAATATTATCAAGTATCGCAATGAAATCGGTAAGTTCAGCAACCGGAAGCAGTTATTGAAAGTGCCTCGTTTGGGGGGTAAAGCTTTTGAGCAATGTGCCGGTTTTTTGCGTATTCCGCAAGGCGATGACCTGCTCGACCAAAGTGCCGTACATCCAGAGGCCTATCCTTTGGTGGAGGCAATGGCGAAGGATTTGGGCGTAGCGGTAAATTCCTTGATTGGGAAGGAGGAGTTATTAAAAACCGTGGATGCAAAGAAATATGCTACAGAGCAAATTGGAGAGTTGACAATTAAGGATATTTTGAATGAATTAAAAAAGCCAGGTCTAGACCCAAGGAGTGAGGCCCAGGTGTTTGAATTTGCCAATATTTTCAGTATCGATGATGTTAAAGTTGGGATGGAAGTGCCGGGTGTAGTAACCAATATTACCCGGTTTGGAGCTTTTGTGGATATCGGAGTCAAGCAGGACGGTCTAGTGCATGTTTCAGAAATTTCAACCTCCTACATTACCGATCCCAATGAGGTATTAAAGCTAAACCAACATGTAAAGGTGAAAGTGATGGAAGTGGATGTTGTAAGAAAGCGCATTGCCCTATCCATGAAGCAGCTTGTAGCGCCATCAGCAACTGGCCAGCGGTCTCCCGTTCAAAGGGCAAATAAGTTGCCCCCCAAAAGTACGGAACTGCCTATGAATGATGCACTGGAAGCGCTGAAGCAAAAGTTTGGCAGGTGATTTTTTGGCCAGTAGGGTTGGTTGTTGAATGAGCTATGTTACTTTGTTCAATATTGCATGATTTTTTTATACCCAATTGGTGTGGATAATGTGTAAAAAAATGGCCATTTTGATAGAATACACGATGCGTAAAGGTTACAAACGATATTAACAAATTGTGTTATTAACTTTTCCTTTTGGAGACTGAAACGCTTAGTATTATTGTAATCGGTCTTGATTTTAGCTTTCAATTGGATGAATCGGTAGATTAGCATTTTTTACTCTAGCTTCAAATCGAGACAAATAATAAGAAATTATCACAATCAAAATACAGGCCCATTTGCTGCACACTTGTTAATAGATGCCGTACAAATGAAGTATAAAAATTGTGTTTTAATAAAAGAATAAAAAGAACCCCCATTATGTCTACTAACACCAGCACTGAATTATTATTAAGAGAAAACAAAGAGCGCTTTGTTTTATTGCCCATCAAATATCCCAAGGTTTGGGAAATGTATAAAAAGCATGAAGCCAGTTTTTGGACTGCGGAGGAAATTGATCTGAGCAGCGATCAAAAAGATTGGGATGCATTGAATGATGGGGAGCGTCATTTTATTTCTCATATTTTGGCATTTTTTGCAGCCAGTGATGGAATCGTAAATGAAAACCTAGCGGTTAATTTTATGAGTGAAGTGCAACTGCCCGAGGCGAGGTGTTTTTATGGTTTTCAGATTATGATGGAAAATATTCATTCAGAGACTTATGCTTTATTGATTGATAATTATATTAAGGATCCGAAGGAAAAAACGCGCTTATTTCATGCTATTGATACAGTTCCAGCGGTAAAGAAAAAAGCAGAATGGGCTTTGCGTTGGATTGACCAGGGTAATTTTGCTGAGCGACTGGTAGCTTTTGCTGCCGTAGAAGGTATTTTCTTCAGTGGAAGTTTTTGTTCTATCTTCTGGATGAAGAAAAGGGGGCTGATGCCGGGATTGACATTCAGTAATGAATTAATTAGCAGGGATGAGGGATTGCATTGTGAATTTGCCTGTTTGTTGTATAGCATGCTCGAAACCAAGTTGACGAAGGAAGCGGTGTTTCAAATCATTGCGGATGCAGTTACCATTGAAAAAGAATTTGTAACCGAAGCCTTACCTGTGGCGCTGATTGGCATGAATGCCAAACTGATGCAGCAATATATCGAGTTCGTAGCCGACCGTTGGCTTGCAGAATTGGGTTACCCCAAAATGTTCAATGCCACCAACCCCTTTGATTTCATGGAAATGATTTCCCTGCAGGGTAAAACCAATTTCTTTGAAAAGAGGGTGGGAGATTACCAAAAAGCAGGCGTAATGGGCTCTAAGGAGTCTCAGTCCTTTTCATTGGAAGAAGATTTTTAAAAGTAATTAACATCTGTGGAAATCATTTATATGAATCTTTTCATTTTAATAATTAGTTTTCCTTTTTGAAAGTAAAATCAAGTACTACTAACCCTAGATATAAAGTTTAGAAATTTATGCACGTAATTAAAAGAAATGGCAAGACCGAATCAATCAAATTTGATAAAGTAACTGCCCGTATTGAAAAGTTGTCTTATAGTTTAAGTTCTTTGGTAAATCCCATCGATGTAGCAAAAAAAGTAATTGAAGGGATTTATGCAGGAGTACCTACTACAGAGTTGGATAACCTAGCTGCTGAAACAGCTGCTTCCTTAGCAACTCGACATCCTGATTATGCGATTCTTGCCTCAAGGATTGCTGTAAGTAACCTGCATAAAAATACCATTAAATCTTTTTCGGAAACGATGAAGAACTTGTACCTATATGTGGATAAGAAAAATGGCAAAAAAACACCTTTGATTGCAGATGATGTATGGCAGGTTATTGATGAAAATGCTGAATTATTAGATAGTACTATTATCTATGATCGTGACTTTGCCTTTGATTATTTTGGATTTAAAACGCTTGAGAAATCATACCTGCTTAGAATTGATGGTAAAATAGTAGAACGTCCTCAGCATATGTTTATGCGGGTGGCATTGGGTATTCACAAAGCTGATATGGACAGTGTGATCGTTACCTATAATTTATTGAGTGAGCGCTGGTTTACGCATGCAACGCCTACCTTGTTTAATGCAGGTACTCCAAAGGCGCAAATGAGTAGTTGCTTTTTACTTACCATGAAAGAGGACAGCATTGATGGTATATATGATACGCTCAAGCAAACCGCTAAAATATCTCAAAGTGCTGGAGGAATAGGATTAGCTATTCATGATATCAGGGCAACCGGAAGTTATATTGGTGGCACCAATGGTACAAGCAATGGAATTGTACCCATGTTAAGGGTGTTTAATGATACCGCACGTTATGTAGACCAAGGAGGCGGAAAGCGCAAAGGCGCTTTTGCTATTTATTTGGAACCATGGCATGCGGATATATTCTCTTTCCTTGATCTTAGAAAAAATCATGGTAAGGAAGAAATGAGAGCAAGAGATTTATTTTTTGCTTTGTGGATTTGCGATCTATTTATGAAAAGGGTAGAAGCGGATGGAGAATGGAGTTTGTTTTGCCCTAACGAAGCACCGGGCTTGAGCGATTGTCATGGTGAAGCCTTTGACGCACTGTACACTCAATACGAAGCAGAAGGAAGGGCAAGAAAAACAATTAAGGCACAGGAACTTTGGTTTGCCATTTTGGAATCGCAGATCGAAACGGGTACTCCTTATATGTTGTATAAAGATGCAGCTAATAAAAAGAGCAATCAGCAAAACTTGGGTACTATCAAAAGTAGTAACCTTTGTACAGAGATCATTGAGTATACCAGTCCGGATGAAGTGGCCGTTTGTAACTTGGCTTCCATCGCATTGCCACGTTTTGTAATCAATGGCAATTTTGATCAGCAGAAATTATACGACGTAACCTATCAGGCTGCACTCAACCTCAATAAAATTATCGATAATAATTATTATCCTGTTGAGGAAGCTAAAAATTCAAACCTTCGTCACCGCCCTATTGGATTGGGAGTGCAGGGATTGGCAGATGTGTTTATATTATTGCGTCTTCCATTTGAAAGCGATCTGGCTAAGCTATTGAATAAGAATATTTTTGAAACCATTTACTTTGCTGCAATGACAGCCAGTAAGGATCTAGCCATTCAAGAAGGTCCTTATTCAACTTTCCAAGGATCACCTTTGTCAAAAGGCATTTTTCAGTTTGATATGTGGAATGTAGCACCCTCTACTCGTTGGGATTGGGAAAGTCTCAGAAAAGAAGTGATGGAGCATGGGGTAAGAAACAGCTTGTTATTGGCACCGATGCCTACTGCATCTACCTCTCAGATTTTGGGTAA
>CANIMM010000192.1 GCA_947468255.1 Chitinophagaceae bacterium
GTCTCCAACTTGAGTCGATGGGATTAACAAGGAAAGTATTTGATTACGCATTGAAAGGTTTTTATTTTATGCGTGAAATGGGGATGTTGGAAAATAAGGAAATCTTATCGATCATAGATTTAGTAAACCTTCTTCCGAAAAGCGATTGTTTATTATTGATCTTCAAAATGTAAAATTGCTTTTTAAAACCTACGTAGCCCATGGTGCTAATTCAGGAAAAGAATTTGCGAGCAAGTTTTCCAATAAGCTGTCTAGTAATAAAAGCAGTCTCGGTTTTTATGAAACATTGAATACGTATGAAGGTGGTAATGGCTATTCATTAAGATTACAGGGAATGGAACAAGGAATCAATGATAATGCCAATAAACGTGCTATTGTGCTTCATGGTGCAGGCTATGTGGATGAGCGCCTAATTCATTCGCAAGGTTATATCGGAAGAAGTTGGGGTTGCCCAGCTGTACCACAGGCATTGCATCGGTCAATCATCGATAAAATAAAAAATGGAACCTGTCTGTTTATTTTTAGCCCCAATACGAAATACCTGACTAGCTCAAAAATTATCAATTCATAAAGTTTGCCCTCATAAATTGAAGTGTTGGCTATAAAATTTCATTCCTATCCATTTTTATAATTCTTTTTCTTCGTCGAAAAGTTGACTCAGAATTGAATTTAGGATTGGAATTCTAATTAATTTTTCTCTGGCATACCAAATTATTATTCCAGCCAATAGATATAATGCCGATACGATAAAAAAACCTGCTGACATTTTCCCCAACCATTCACCAATGAGTAAAGCCAAGGCAATACTTACAAATAGAATGAAAAGTAATATTATTGCAATCACTACTATCGCTGCCAAAAAATTAGCCAACATTTTTGATATCTTTTCGGCAATTCGCAGTTTAAATAGTTCAATCTCTGTTTGGATATAAGCCTTGAAATGAATGGCAAGTTCTTCCGCTTTTTTAAATTCTTCCTGTAGCATTTATAATCAATTTATTTGTTTCAAGTGATCGTTTCTGGCAATTTCGATCCAAAACCAACCAATATAAAATGGTAGAGAATTTACATTATTAAAACTTTCTATATCAAATGTATCGTAATTCTGCTTTTATATCAAATGTTAAACAGATCCGTTGTGTCGGTAAAACTGTACAATTATTATAAAAATACAATATGTAATGCAATAGTTGTTATGGCCAGCCTACAATAAATGATGAACCGAATGAATGAATTGGTTTAAACTGGAAGTTTTTTGTTTTCTCATATCGAGGTATATTAATAACTTCACCGAAAATTAAACAATGAATCTACGTGATCAACTTCGAGGAACTGGTGTCGCAATCATTACACCATTTAAGGTAAATGAATCTGTTGACTTTGAAGCTTTGGGAAAACTGATTGATTTTATTATAGACAATGGGGTTTCATATGTTGTAACGTTGGGTACTACTGGAGAAACACCGACACTGGATAGGCAGGAAAGACTGGACATCATTGATTTTACGTATGATAAAATTAATGGTAGGGTACCAGTAGTAGTAGGTATTGGTGGAAATAATACCAGGGAAGTAGTGAAGGATGTGCAAAATTATCCACTCGAAAAGGCGGTAGCGGTATTGAGTACCTGTCCATATTACAATAAACCTTCTCAGGAGGGTATTTTCCAGCATTATAAGGCAATTGCGGAGGCTTCTCCTAAACCAGTCATTTTATACAATGTACCCGGCAGATCCGGTAGAAATATTGAAGCAGCTACTACGCTTAAATTGGCTCATGAAGTGGCCAATGTGGCCGGGATTAAAGAGGCGGGTAATAATATCAGCCAATGTATCCAGATTTTAAAAGATAGACCAGCTGACTTTTTGGTAGTAAGTGGTGATGACGATCTAGTTTTGCCTGAGTTAGCCTGTGGAATTGACGGCGTTATTAGCGTGGCTGCCAACTGTTTTCCTAAAGAATTTACCGCAATGGTCAATGCTGGCCTAGCTCATGATTTTACGTTGGCAAAGCAACTCAATGACCCTTTGATTGAGGCATATCAATTATTGTTTACCGAAAATAATCCTGCAGGAGTGAAAGCATTTTTATACGAGCTGGGAATAATTCAAAATGTACTTCGATTGCCAGTAACTGCTTTAACTGCACCGGTTCATCAAAAGGTAAAAGCGTATTTGAAAACCCTTTAAGTAAAGTAGCAGGTTCCCTCCCTAGAAAGTTCTGTATTTTTAAATACTGCAGTTGTTTCAGTCAAAAAATCGTCTAGATGCTCATATCTAGATGAGAAATGCCCTATTATCAGTTTCTTTACACCTGCTTTTAGGGCGATGCTGCCAGCCTGACTGGTAGTGCAATGATACCGAGCAGCGGCTTTATCAGCTGATGCATTTAGGTAAGTAGTTTCATGATACAGTATATCTACTCCTTGTACGATTTCAACCAGCCCTTCATCATAAATCGTATCAGCGCAATAGGCATAGCTTTTACAGGGCGAATTGGCCATCGTAACTAAGTCATTGTGTATGGTGTTTCCTTTTTGGGTGGTATAATCTTCGCCGTTTTGTAATTTCCCGTAAAAAGAGGCGGGAATTTCGTAGTTTTTGATTTTATTGGGGTCAATACTCCTTGGTTTCTTTTTTTGCCTAAATAAAAAACCCCAGCACTCAATTCGGTGCTGTAAAGGGAAAATACGGACGCTGAACTTATTATCGTCCAATATAACTCCTGGTGTATGGATGGCATGAAAAAAAAGTGAATACGAAAGCTTGGTATCAGCCACTTCCAACTGAATATTGATAATCTGTTCTAATTGCGCTGGTCCATAAATATGCAAGTCTTGGGTTCGGCTTAGCAGGCTCATGCTGGTTAATAGTCCGATAAGACCAAAATAATGATCGCCGTGTAAATGTGAAATGAAGATACAATTGATCTTACTTCGACGGATTTTGTATTTGGAAAGCTGTGATTGGGTTCCTTCCCCACAGTCAATTAAAAAATAGTCATCTTGTAATTGTAGCACTTGTGCAGTCGGATTTCTACCAAATGCTGGAATAGCTGAATTATTTCCTAAAATAGTGAGTGATAACAAAGTTTACTAAAAGTTTATTTAAATGAATGTTTTGTTAATCAATATTATTTCAACTGAAATGATACGATAAAATAACAATTAATACTGAGCTTTGTTTCCTTATTCTTCTCCTAACAGTTCTCTTTCAATCTCTTCCATTTGTATGATATCCCATGCTTCACTTTCAGTAGGGGTAATGTTCAATAATTCTAATAATTCGAGTTGGTCAAGTTTCTTTGCTAATGTAGGCTGTAATTCACAAATTACGAGAGAACAATTGTTTTCGTAAAACTGTTGTTGAATTGTAACTAGCCAGTTGGCAGCTAGCTCATCCAGTTCAATAATAGCCGACATTTTTAAGATAATGTGCGGTATGTCTTTTTGTAGGTATGGAAGCAACAAATTGGATAGTTCAACTGTCATAATAGCAGTAAGTTCGATAACTTGAGGTGTAATGACGGTGAATTTCTCTTTGGTATCTATTTTGACATTCATTTATGTGGAATGGTTTTATGTTTTAAATGGGTTGTATACAATATACCATTTTTCAAATTATAATTTATTTTGTTATACTATTTGTTTTTGGTATTTTGTAAAGTAAAGGATTTTTTTTCTTTTAATCTTTTCACTATTTATTGCAGTTAAAAAGAGTTGGTATTAATTGTGGATTTATTTAAGTTTCCGTATTCGAAAAAAATACTTTAACTGATTGGTTCATTTCTTTTTTTTTGTAACAATTTTACCATCAGCACTATGTCATTTCAATTTATAAATCGTTATTATTGTAAAAATAAAATTCAATAAATGGACAACAATTTTTCAGCACAGGTAAAAGAAATTATTTCTTACAGCAGGGAAGAAGCTTTGCGGTTAGGAAATGACTTTATTGGCACCGAGCACCTAGTGTTGGGTTTAATTCGGGATGGAGAAAATACTGCCATTAAGATATTGAAATCATTGAATGTAGACTTGTATGAATTAAGGAAAGAAATCGAAGTGGCGGTGAAAGATAAAACCGGAAAAAATATTGCCAACATTAATTCTCTTCCCCTGACAAAGCAAGCTGAGAAAGTGATACGCATTACGGTATTGGAGGCTAAGGCTTATAAGAGTGTGATGGTGGAAAGTGAGCACCTGATGTTGTCGATATTAAAAAACAAAGAAAATATAGCTACCCAAATATTAAATCAGTTTGATGTGGATTATGATATTTTTAAAAATGAATTAGGATTTGTTTCGTCACCACCTCCAACGGCTGAGTTTTCTGACGAAAATGAAGATGATTTTGACGAAGAGCGTAAACAGTTCAGTCAGCAGCAAAAGGCGCAGCGTGGTGGTAGTGCAGGTCCTCAGGCAAAAACAAAAACACCTGTATTAGATAATTTCGGAAGGGATATCACCAGATTAGCAGAGAATGGAACCTTAGATCCAATTGTAGGAAGAGAAAACGAAATTGAGCGGGTTTCTCAAATTCTTTCTAGAAGAAAAAAGAATAACCCAATATTAATTGGTGAACCTGGAGTGGGTAAAACAGCGATTGTGGAAGGATTGGCCCTTCGAATCGTTCAAAGAAAAGTGAGCAGGGTTTTATTCGACAAAAGGGTAGTATCATTGGATCTTGCCGCTTTGGTTGCGGGTACAAAGTACCGCGGTCAATTTGAAGAAAGGATGAAAGCGATCATGAATGAATTGGAAAAAAATAGGGATGTCATTTTATTTATTGATGAAATTCATACCATTGTAGGCGCAGGTGGAGCTAGTGGTTCATTGGATGCAAGTAATATATTTAAACCAGCCCTAGCAAGGGGTGAGTTGCAATGTATTGGAGCATCTACCTTGGATGAATACCGAATGCACATTGAAAAAGATGGTGCCTTAGATCGTCGTTTTCAAAAGGTAATTGTAGAACAGCCATCTGTAGAAGAAACCATTCAGATACTTACTAATATCAAGAGTAAATATGAGGATTATCACAATGTAACTTATAGTGATCTTGCCATTGATGCCTGTGTTAAATTGAGCGAAAGATATATGACGGATCGTTTGTTGCCCGACAAGGCCATCGACGTTCTAGATGAAGTGGGCGCCCGCAAGCATATCAAAAATATCAATGTTCCGGAAAATGTACTTGATCTGGAAAAGAAAATTGAGGATATTAAATTAGAAAAAAATAAAGTGGTTAAAAGCCAGCGTTTTGAAGAAGCTGCTTCTCTCAGGGATTCTGAAAAAAGACTGCAAGAAGAACTGGAAAAAGCCAAAAATGATTGGGAAGAAGAAAGCAAGCATAAAAGATTTCCAATAGAAGAGGAAGATATCGCAGAAGTTATCAGCATGATGACGGGCATTCCAGTAAAACGAATGGTCCAGGCTGAAACCGAAAAACTTCGGCGCATGGGGGATGATCTTAAAAACGTGGTGGTTGGTCAGGAAGATGCCATTTCAAAAGTGGTGAAAGCCATTCAACGCAATAGGGTAGGATTAAAAGATCCAAAAAAACCAATCGGTACATTTATTTTTCTGGGGCCCACCGGTGTAGGAAAAACCGAATTGGCCAGATCCCTTGCCCGTTATATGTTCGACAATGATGATTCCTTGATAAGAATTGACATGAGTGAATACATGGAGAAATTCACTGTCAGTAGGCTTATTGGCGCCCCTCCGGGATATGTAGGATATGAAGAAGGTGGTCAGCTTACAGAGCGTGTTCGTCGCAAACCCTACTGTGTAATATTGCTAGATGAAATTGAAAAAGCGCATCCCGATATTTATAATATCCTTTTGCAGGTTTTAGATGACGGTCAGCTTACGGATGGAATGGGACGTAAAATTGACTTTAAGAATACGGTGATCATTATGACGTCCAATATTGGAGCAAGGCAGTTAAAAGACTTTGGTGAAGGGGTAGGTTTTGCTACCGCTTCTAGAATTCAAAATGCGGAGGAAAATAATAAAGCCGTTATTGAAAAAGCACTCAAGCGTACCTTTAGTCCTGAATTTTTAAATAGGATTGATGATGTAGTGATTTTCAACTCGCTCACCAGAGAAAATATTTTTGAGATCATAGACATTCTGATGAAAGGGGTGATGAAAAGATTGGTTAATCTTGGTTTTACCATGGAACTCAGTCCACAGGCTAAAGACTTCATTGCCGACAAAGGTTATGATGCACAGTTTGGTGCAAGACCTTTGCATAGGGCCATTCAAAAATACCTGGAAGATCCATTAGCCGAAGAAATACTGAATATGATGGTGAAAGCAGGGGATACCTTGGTTGCCGATTTGGACGAAAA
>CANIMM010000193.1 GCA_947468255.1 Chitinophagaceae bacterium
AATATATCCTGGCTTTGTAAGCAAATAGTTCAAATTGTTAGTCTCTGTTTAAAACTCTGCGCTTTTTGGATACCGTGGAAAAGGAATCACATCTCTTATATTCCCCATCCCAGTTACAAATTGCACCAGTCGCTCAAATCCCAATCCAAAGCCAGCGTGTGGACAAGCACCAAATCTTCTGGTGTCAAGATACCAGTTCAGCTCTTCGGCTGGAATATTCATTTCATTCATTCGTTGGGTAAGCTTATCTAGTCTTTCTTCTCTTTGGGAGCCACCAACGATTTCTCCAATACCCGGTGCTAAAATGTCCATCGCCGCTACCGTCTTACCATCCTCGTTCATCCGCATATAAAACGATTTGATATCTTTCGGATAGTCTGTTAATATTACCGGTTTTTTAAAATGTTTTTCCACGAGGTATCGTTCATGTTCACTTTGTAGATCGGCACCCCATCCTTCTATTAAATAATGAAATTTCTTTTTCTTATTATAGTTGCTTTCTTTTAAAATCTCAATAGCCTCTGTATAGGTCAACCGCTCAAAATCATTGTTTACCACAAAATCCAGCTTTTCCATCAACGTCATTTCATTTCTTTCGTTCTGGGGTTTTTGCTTTTCCTCTTCTTCTAGCCGCTGTGCTAAAAATTCAATGTCCTCCTTATTGTGATCAATGGCATATTTTATAACATACTTAATAAATTCCTCTGCAAGATTCATATTATCTTCTAAATCATTAAAAGCCACTTCAGGTTCAATCATCCAAAACTCTGCCAAATGCCTAGTGGTATTGCTGTTTTCTGCCCGAAAGGTAGGACCAAAGGTGTAAATGTCACTAAATGCCATCGCAGCTAGTTCTCCCTCCAATTGACCGCTTACCGTTAAGTTGGTACTACGGCCAAAAAAATCTTCTTTAAAGTTAATCGTGCCATCTTCATTTTTAGGAGCACTACCATCTAGCGGCAGACAGGTTACCTTAAACATTTCTCCAGCTCCTTCTGCATCGCTAGCAGTAATAATGGGGGTATGCAAGTATACAAATCCTTTGTCATTAAAAAATTGGTGCACCGCAAAAGCCAATGAATGTCGAACCCTGAACACAGAACCAAAAGTGTTGGTTTTAAATCGCAGGTGGGCAATCTCCCTTAAAAATTCAAGACTGTGTTTTTTTGGCTGCAAGGGAAATTTTTCTGCATCACTATCTCCCAGTATTTCTATCGAGTTTGCTTTTAATTCTACTTTTTGCCCTTTGCCCATAGAAGGAATTACTTCACCTGCCACTTTGATGCAAGCGCCAGTAGTTAGGCGCTTAAGAATTTGATCATCAAAATCGCCTAGACTAGCCACTACCTGCAAATTATTATTGGTACTGCCATCATTCAAGGCGATAAATTGGTTGTTGCGGAAAGTACGAACCCAACCCATTACGGTAGCCTCGTAGTTGGCAGTTTCATTGGACAGTAGTTCTTTAATCCTCACTCTTTTATTAAACATATGCCTGAATTTTAGGACTGCAAAGATAACCAGCATTTTTATATTCAATGGCGGATGTAAGATTTTATAATGTAGACAAGGTAATTTAAGGGGCATGGAGAATAATAAGCTCGAAAAACGAGTTCATTTATATTTAAATTAAAGGTTGGGCCAAGAATATTTTGCAGTCAATCATCTCATATTGTAGGAATGATTTCAAGTGCTAATTGCAGCCCCTAATCATTCGTTCAAAAAGTAGTTTCACTATAAAACCGATGGCTTGCCGACTGGCCATCAATAAAAAATGCTACTCAATAGTAGGTAGTCGCCACTATTTGAAATTGTAATCAATACCTAAAAACAAAAAAAAATGTATTTTTTAAGAAAAACAACGTAATATTGTCTAGGAATATTGCTGATAAGGTCTTTCCAATCGTTCACTTCGTCAGACGGTCCCATTCCATTAACTTTAATTCTCAATTACATTTTCAGATTTTAAGACTAGGTTTTTTGAAAAAAATCATTTTCACTTTTTTATGTACGACATTTTACAACTGAACGATATGCTCGTTCCAGAGTTGCACGATATTGCTGAGCAACTTGCTATTCCCAATTATAAAAAAATAGACAAACAGGAACTTATTTATAAAATCCTGGACAATCAATCCACTATGAGTGCAGAAACCAAAGGAAGTCAGGAAGAAAAACCAAAGCGTAAGAGAACCCTAAAAGTTACGCCCGCTACCGCTAAAGAGGAACCAGCGGAAATAGAGGAAATGGGGAAGGCAGAACCTAAAACAGTCAAAAAACTTGACCTTCCCGCAGATAAAAGAAGGATAGCCAAGAAGGTTGAGCTGGAAGAAGATGACGAAGAAGAAATGCAGCCCATTACCAACGAACAAACAACCGTACCTGCTGCAATTGCCTCGTTATTGCAGGAAGAAGATATTCAACAGCAGCAACCAGAATTGCAGCAAACTGAAAATACACAGCAGTCCCAAAACCCTGGCAAACAATACCAACAACGCAGGGATACCCAAGTGTTTAATATAGAATTTGATGGTATCATATTAGGAGAAGGGGTATTGGAAATGATGCCAGACGGCTATGGGTTTTTAAGAAGCAGTGACTATAATTATTTATCATCACCCGATGACGTATACTTTTCTCCTTCACAAATAAAATTATTTGGATTAAAAACAGGCGATACTGTATATGGATCTGTTCGCCCTCCAAAAGAAGGTGAAAAATACTTTGCGCTATTAAAGGTGGAAACCATTAATGGAAAAAGTCCGGATGAAGTAAGAGACCGTGTCCCTTTTGATTACCTTACTCCATTGTTTCCTTTTGAAAAATTAAATCTTACTACCGCTTCCAACAACTACAGCACCAGGATAATGGACCTTTTTACACCAATTGGTAAAGGTCAGCGTGGGTTAATCGTAGCCCAGCCTAAAACTGGCAAGACGATGTTGCTAAAGGAACTAGCGAACGCGATTGCTGAAAACCATCCAGAATGTTACCTGATGATTGTATTGGTAGACGAAAGGCCGGAAGAGGTTACCGATATGGAGCGTAGCGTGAAAGCAGAGGTAATTGCTTCTACTTTTGACGAACCTGCTGAAAAGCATGTAAAGGTTTCGACCATCGCTTTGCAAAAGGCAAAACGCTTGGTAGAATGCGGGCATGATGTGGTGATATTACTGGATAGCATTACTCGTTTGGCCAGGGCTCACAACACTGTTGCCCCGTCAAGTGGTAAAGTGCTGAGTGGGGGTGTGGAAGCAAATGCAATGCAAAAGCCAAAACAATTTTTTGGCGCTGCACGTAAAATTGAATTTGGCGGATCACTGACTATCATCGCCACTGCACTGGTAGATACCGGAAGCAAAATGGATGAAGTTATTTTTGAGGAGTTTAAGGGTACCGGTAATATGGAACTTCAACTGGATAGAAGATTGTCAAACCGACGTATTTACCCAGCCATTGACATTGTATCATCTTCTACCCGTAGGGATGATTTGTTACTGGATAAGGAAACTTTTCAGCGGATGTGGGTATTGCGCAAGCATATGGCAGACATGAATCCTGAAGAAGCCTTGAATACCTTATTGAAAAATATGAAGGGAACAAAAGACAATGCAGAGTTTCTGACTTCAATGAATGGATAATTTCACCCCCTGCTAGAAATAAATAGTTTAAAGGCTGCTGAATTTTTCAGTAGCCTTTTTTTGTTAGTATATTTACTTTCATTAAAACAATACCGAGCCTACCAAAGAGGCTACAACTAAATGGCAGTTCAAAAAATTACGATAGAGCCGTTTCTAGAACTGGCAGAACAACATACGGTACTGGATGTACGAAGTCCGGGAGAATATTTACATGCCCATATTCCAGGCGCATTCAGCCTTCCTTTATTTACCGATGAAGAAAGAAAGGTGGTGGGCACTGCTTATAAACAGCAAAGCAGGGAAATAGCCATTAAGATTGGGTTGGATTATTTTGGTGTAAAAATGCGAGGAATGGTCGAAGTAGTTGAGAACCTACTGACTGAAAAAAAAATAAAAAAGGGGAAAGAGGAATCCATCTCTCAAAAAACGGTTCTTGTTCACTGTTGGCGGGGAGGCATGCGGAGTGCGGGGATAGCATGGCTGCTAGACCTTTACGGATTCAAAGTGTATACCCTGGCAGGAGGATATAAAACTTACAGGCAATGGACGAGAACACAATTTGAAAAAAAGTACAACTTTACAATAGTAGGCGGATATACCGGAACTGGAAAGACATTGGTATTACAGGAATTAAAGCGGGTAGGCTGTTCCGTAATAGATTTGGAGGGCTTGGCGAATCACAAAGGATCAGCTTTTGGAGCATTGGGTGAAAAGCCGCAACCATCGCAGGAAATGTTTGAAAACTTGCTAGCCGTTGAGTTAGCTGCAGTAAGTAATCAGGGGAATACCCAAATTGAACCTGCTCCTTTACAGCACTCAACAGCAGTGATTTATTTGGAAGATGAAAGTCAGCGAATAGGTCTTTTAAATATCCCTACAGCAGTTTGGGATAGGATGCGCAACAGTCTGTTAACCTTTATCCATATTCCATTTGAAGAAAGGTTACAGTATCTTTCAATCGAGTATGGAAAATTTGAAAAGGAAAAACTGGTGAATGCCATCATACGGATACAAAAGAGACTGGGTGGGTTGGAAACTAAAACGGCCATCAATCATTTATTGGAAAACAACCACAAGGAATGCTTTCGCATCTTACTGAAATATTACGATAAGTATTATGAAAAAGGCCTTCACAACAGAGGGCCGCTATCCGAATTATTGACTACCATTTCTTTTAATACAATGGATATTGCAGCTATGGCGCAGTCAGTGATGATTGCAAAGCGCTCGACAGAAAATATATTCGATGCTAATAAGTAAATAACTACCAACACAAAATCGATCAAATGGAAAATCCACAATTGGATACAATCAAACTTACTCAATATTCTCATGGCGCAGGATGCGGCTGTAAAATAGCGCCTAAAATTTTGGATGAAATTTTGTCGAGTAATATTGCTTCTCCGGATAACAATAAATTAATAGTAGGCAATCATAGCAAAGATGATGCTGCAGTGTATGACCTTGGAAATGGTACGGCGCTGATTTCGACTACAGATTTTTTTATGCCAATTGTAGATGATCCATATGAGTTTGGCAGGATCGCTTCTGCCAATGCAATCAGTGATGTATATGCAATGGGAGGGAAGCCTATTTTGGCAATCGCAATTTTAGGTTGGCCAATCAATGTTTTGCCTCCGGCCATTGCACAAAAAGTAATTGAAGGCAGCCGCAGTATTTGTATAGAAGCAGGTATTCCACTGGCTGGTGGCCATAGCATTGATTCTCCAGAGCCCATATTTGGATTGGCAGTAAATGGACTGGTGGCGATTGAAAACATAAAACAAAACAACCTAGCTAAAGAAGGCGATATTTTATTTTTGACAAAGCCTTTAGGTGTAGGTATTTTAACAACGGCAGAAAAAAAAGGAATCTTGCTAGACCAACACAAAGGAGTAGCGGCCAATCAAATGATGCAGTTAAATGCAATTGGAGAGATGCTTGGTAAAATAAAAGGCGTATCCGCAATGACAGATGTGACGGGATTTGGATTATTGGGCCACTTAGTAGAAATGGCTGAGGGAAGCGGACTGAGTGCAATAGTTGACTTTAAAAATATCCCTATAATTATCAGTGACCTTGGAAGCTATCTAGATCAGCAGTCAGTACCCGGAGGCACCGTAAGAAACTGGGATAGTTATGGTAAAAAAATAGGGCCCATTACAGCATATCAGCAGTCAATTTTGGCTGACCCTCAAACCAGCGGAGGATTGTTGGTAGCAGTAAATCCCGCTGCAGCGGAGGAAGTAAAATATATATTACGGCTGCACGGTTTGGAACAATTTACCCTTCCGGTGGGTGTTTTTACCAAGCAGCAGCAAACAACAGTAACTATAAAAGGCTAATTAAAAATGGTTTTTTATCTAGCCGAAAAATCTTGCGGATCCTATTCGATAGCTTATATAAGCTTGTCAATGATTGCAGAAAGTTGCCGGTCCTTATCTGTAACTACGTCTCCAGCATCATGGGTATTCAGCCATATTTCCACTTGGTTGTATACGTTGGTCCATAAAGGATGGTGGTTCATTTTTTCCGCTGCAAATGCTACACGAGTCATAAATCCAAAGGCCTCCGAAAAATCACGGAATGTATATTTTTTGTATAACGCATTGTTCTTTTCTTCCCACATAGTTTTAAATTGAAAACAAGTTAATTGG
>CANIMM010000194.1 GCA_947468255.1 Chitinophagaceae bacterium
ATCCACCGAGGAAAGAAAATTAATGGCCGCAGCCCCTTTCAATGAACAGGATTTTAAGGATGATCTTGGAGTCAATGCATTGTGGGGCGAAAAAGGGTATACCACCAATGAAAGAACCGGTATACGGCCTACGCTGGAACTCAATGGGATCTGGGGTGGGTACCAGGGCGAGGGCGCCAAAACGGTTTTACCCAGTAAAGCAATGGCCAAGGTGTCTGCAAGGCTGGTGCCCAACCAATCATCCAAAAAAATTACCGCCCTGTTATTGGCCTACTTTAAAAAAATTGCACCACCCGGTGTAACGGTAGATGCGTTTGAACATCATGGGGGTGAGCCTTATATGACGCCAATTGACAGCATCGGATATCGTGCGGCAGCTAAGGCCATGGAAACTACTTTTGGCAAAGCACCCATACCCGTTCGTGGTGGTGGAAGTATTCCCATTTGCGCCTTGTTTGAAAAAGAACTAGGCGTTAAAATCGTATTCATGGGCTTTGGGCTCGATAGCGATAACCTGCACAGTCCGAACGAAAAATTCAACCTCGAAAATTTCTATAAAGGCATTGAAACCATCCCTTATTTCCACCAGTATTTTACGGAAATGAGCAAGTGATTTTTTTTGCATCTACAAAAAAACCGAGGCTTGTCAACCTCGGTTTTTTTATTTTTTTATCTCGCTCCTGGAGGGCAATTTTCCTTCAAAAACTTCGTGTATAATGTTTTCAAATGTAGGTTGGTTCCTTCGCCTTCGGATATGCTATGCGTTCTGTTTGGATAGGGCATAAACTGAAATTGCTTATTATATTTGATCAGCTCGTTGAGCAATACCTCCGCATTACTGTAATGCACATTGTCATCTCCTGTACCGTGGATGTATAATAAGTTACCCTGCAAATTTTTTGCGTAAGTAATGGGTGAGCCTTTAATAAAATCTCCCCTATTTTCTTGCGGCAATCCCATGTAGCGTTCTTGGTAAATATTATCATAAAATAATTGATTGCCCACGGCAGCAATCGAAATGCCAGTTTTGAATATTTCAGGATACTGGAAGAGTAAATTCAGCGTGGATGAACCTCCCCCACTCCAGCCCCATACTGCTACGCGATCCTTGTCAAAATAAGGTTTGGCCAAAATCTTTTTTGCTGCCATCGCCATATCTCGAATGTTGATGGTGCCAATTTTTCTATAAATTGCTTTTCTCCATGCTGCCCCTTTGAGGGAGGGAGTTCCTCTATTGTCAACACCGATCTGAAAATATCCATCGGCATTCATATCACCCTGATACAAAAAATTTCGTTGACTGCCGTATCGATCAATGACTGTTGAGGAAGCCGGTTCACCGTATACATAAAAAACAACCGGATATTTTTTAGTGCTATCAAAATTTTTGGGGCTATTGATCCATGCATCCAATGTTACACCATCTTCTGTAGTAATAGTGATATACTGTATGTTGCTGATGGATTCTTTTACAACAGTCGCATTTCGGCTGTTTGCCTTTTTGGCATCATCCGACAAGCGAACCCATTCAAGGATAGGAGGAGTTTTGTAATTACTGAAACTATGTCTGGCCCATTTTGCACCTGGTGAAAGACTATATTGATGGGTTCCTTTTTGATTTAGGTCTGAAACCGATTCAGCCTCGCTGTTTCCATCCATTTTAATTTTGTATAAATAAAGTTGGGTAGCATTATTGGGTGAAGCCATAAAATAAATACAATTGTTGGCTTCATCTATATACTCTATGGAGGCAATATCATATTCACCCTTGGTAAGCAATACCTCCTGCTTACCATCGCAGCTTACTTTATACAAATGCCGCCACCCATCTTTTTCACTCACCCAAATAAATTCCTTCTGATGGTTAATCCATTCCCATCCCGAAGGATCATCCTTGTTCCAATAGCTCTTAATTTCAATCCAGGAATTATTTTTTTCGGAATAAAACAAACTTGATTTCCCATTGGATGCATTGCAATAAAACAGTTTGCTTTCCTGCTGTTTTCTGTCGAGTTGCTGTACCACCAGTGTGTGCTTGTTGCTCCATTCCATTCGGGGTAGGTAATGCTGGCTGGCATTTCCAGGTATATTCATCCACTGGGTGGCACCACCTGCGCTGCTCACCACTCCTATTCTAACAGGTGATGGCGGCTCCCCCACTTTTGGATATTCGACCGGTATTACCTTAGAATAATTAGCATCCGTGGTATTGAGCATTAAATAATCTTTGATCTTATTGGCATCTACCTGCCAGTAGGCAATTTGAGCCCCATCCGGACTCCACCGAAAACCATCCCTACACCCAAACTCTTCTTCATATACCCAATCAAAAGTTCCATTGATTAATTTTCGTGCACCCCCAAACGTTAGCTGTGTAACCATCCTCGAAGCAATTGTTTCTACAAACAAATTATGGCCGCTTACATAGGCTAACCTTTTACCATCTGGCGAAAACTTGGCATACATAAGCGATTGAGCAGGCCTTGCCATTCCTAGTTGCGTTAATTTGTTGGAAGCGATATCCAATACCCAATAATCTCCTTTGGTATTGTAACGCCATACTTTTGCTGTGTTGGTGAATATCAATAGCTTACCCTTGTCATTACTGAAATTAAAAGCAGCCGGATCAATCACTTTACCAGCCGCGGTGGTAAGTTGTGATTTATTGATTACAGTTGTTTCAATATTTGTTGAAAAATTTAGCTTTACAATATTCCCCTCCTTTTTTTTGTACATCCCTTCTCCATCAGCAGTCCATAGCGTAACAACAGGAAACTGTGCTTCTGCCAACAGGGAAACCAATAGGAAAATTAGCAATAAATAAAGTGGATATTTTTTTAACATCATCTCTTGTGTTTTAAAAACTAAATTTACGAAATACAATATATCAAATGACAGTTTAAATATAAAAGCATTTAATTTTACGTTATGTCAACTGAAAAAATCCGTCTTGATAAATACTTGTGGGCTATCCGGTTATTTAAAACAAGGAGCCAGGCGGCAGATGCCTGCGATAAAAATAAGGTAAAGCTAAAAGGTGACAATGTAAAAGCTGCCAAAACGATTAGCCTTGGCGACGAATTTGAAGTAAAAACCGAAGCCAAACGCTGGGTCATTAAAGTGACTGGACTACTCGACCACCGGGTGCAATACAGCGAAGCTATCAAATTCTACTCCGATATTACCCCTCCAGAAGAATTGGACCGCATACAATTTCAGGCAGCCGTTTTCAATACGGGTAAGCGAATGAGCAAGTTAGGAAGGCCTACCAAAAAAGACAAAAGAGACCTAGACGATTTTATGGAGGGCGATTTCCCCATTTCACCATAGCCCCAAAGTCAATTTGTTGAATTATCGTTGATTTTTTCTTGTTTATACCAAACAAAAAATAGAGCGCAATTTCCAGCAAGCTGGCTGCAGCTCATACAATTTTACCCTCTTCAGTAGATTCCAAACTTTTTTTTAGGATTTATTTGTTAAAATCAGTTAAAATTATCTCCTCATTATTGAATGGGCATCATCAATTTATTGCTACCAAAGCCAATATTGACGGGCTTTTAAATAATTTCAATACCCTTTTACCATCATTAAAAAGAGAGGAAGTTGGTCAGAGACATAAAAAAACCTGCCTTAGATTTGTATCAGAAAGGCAGGTTTTTATAAATAGACCTTAATTAAAAGAGAAGCAATCAATCGTTCGTTGAGGACAAATATAGGGATTGAATTTTAAAAACCAACCTTCTGTTAATATTAATTATTAAGATTTTCATATAGCAAGCAATCGTTAATGTCCTTCCGTTTCTACGGAAGGGCTTTTTTTTGTCTATTAAATCAACCATCATTTTAAGCAGTTTTTATCTTTTTTACTCCTAGGTTCAATTATATTCGAATACTTTTGTTTGCTTTTATAACCTACAATTACCCCATTACAGCGTTTTACGATGAAAATTGACATTCTTTCAGTGGTTCCCGATCTATTGCAAAGCCCTTTTGGCCATTCCATTCTAAAAAGGGCAAAGGATAAAGGCTTGCTGGAAGTGAATGTAATTAACCTAAGAGACTATAGCACCTTATCAAGAGCCCAGGTGGATGATTACCCTTTTGGCGGGGGTGCAGGGATGGTAATGATGATAGAACCCCTAGTGAATGCCATTGAAAGTCTACAAAAAAACACTACCTACGATGAAGTTATTTTTTTGACTCCGGATGGAGTGACCTATAATCAGCAGATAGCCAATCATTTTTCGCTAAAAGAAAACCTGCTGCTCATTTGCGGGCATTACAAGGGTATTGACCAACGGGTGAGGGACCATTTTATAACAAAGGAGATTTCCATCGGCGACTATGTACTGAGTGGGGGCGAGTTGGCAGCTGCTGTGCTGGTAGACTCCATTGGCAGGCTAATACCCGGAGTATTAAATGATGAAACCTCTGCTTTAACGGACTCTTTTCAGGACAATTTGCTTGCACCACCCGTTTATACCAGACCTGAAACATTTAGGGGTTGGAAAGTGCCGGAAATTTTAATGGGAGGAAACCATGCAAAAATAGATCAATGGCGGATGGACCAAAGTTTACAAAGAACCAACGATAGAAGGCCGGATCTTTTAAAAGATGACTCCCCCTTTTCTACATAAAATAACTGTTTACATGGTTAGCAATGCTAGGAAAACATCGTTCTAAAGGGGGTAATCGAATATTTTATACAATACAACAAATTTAAATCCGCTAAAATTTTGTGAAGTAAGGCTTCACCCCTATCTTTGCGGTCCGAAAATAACGGCGCGTTGGTCAAGGGGTTAAGACGCCTCCCTTTCACGGAGGAGTCACGGGTTCGATTCCCGTACGTGCTACAAAGCCGCTCATTCAAATGAGCGGCTTTTTTATGGGGAAAATTGTCCCGTCCTAAAATAGCGATACACAAAATGACTACGGTAAAGCATTGGAAATTGAAGTAGTTCAGGAAGTCGGTGAAACGAACTGCAGTAGACAGTCCAGAGAGCCATCAGGACGATAGTTACAAGGAAGAGGCAATTAGGAAATTGGACTAACCGCTATATTGGAACCCCTTAATGATTTTTTCTTTAGCCTGCTGAAATATTCTTGTGAAACACCTAGATAATTTGCCAGAATATGCTGTGGAATTCTTTGATTGATACTTGGATAATTATTATTTAAATCATTGTAACGCTCAAAGACATCTTTTGTATGACTATCAATGATGTAATTCATTAATTCTTTAACATGAACTTCATGTATAAAACGCTCTAATTTTTCCCCCTTTTTTAATACATTAAAAATATAGTCAATTGCAACAAATGGAATTTCTATAATGATACAATCTTCCATGCACACTACACTTGATTTGGCAATATAATTATTGTAAAAAGAGAAACCGGTAAAAGTGGTATTTTCAATTCTAAAATTGATTGTCTTTTCATTATCTTCAGGGGTCATCACAAAACTCCTAATGATGCCTTCGAGTATAAAAAACATACTCGTATTTTTTTCATTATATTTAATTATAACATCCTTCCGCTTATAATTATTAATGGAACAGAGGCTATTAAATTTTGTCAATTCTTCATTGGTAAAATCAATGTATTTTAATAAATAAGCATTTAAATTCAAAAAGATATTAGCCATTGGTCTACAAAAAATAAAAATGAAAAAATTATACAGCAAATATAAAACATATTTATTGTGTAATGTTGGTCATATTATTTATTTTATCACTTTTACATCGTAATATTGAGCATACAGCGGTCTGACTTGCTGGCATAATCATTCGCAGGTATTTTTGGTAATAGTATATTTTTTTATACAATATGTTGAATTAATCGAATTAAGGTAAAACATACTAATCACAAGCATTACATACCTATTTTGATTAATAAATTAAAAAGATCTTGCTGGTCTTATATACTTATTCAATTCTCTACCAACATCAGACAAAACAACATCAGAAAACCTCTTATAATAAGCAAACCACCCTCCATTAGAAGAGTGGTTTGCATTAATTAATTTAATTTTTTATTTATTAACAACTGATTTTTTATAAATCAGTCAGTTATACTTCCTTAGCTTTTTGCCTTGATTACTTGGAAGTTCTCATTTTCAAATATTTAGATCTTTAAAAAGAGCGTATTGCTCGGACACTGAATCCGTCATCCTTATTTACGTTCTCCCAAACATTATTAGTTACATTAGCTCCACTGAACCACTTGAATCTCCCTTTGCTTTGGCTGGCCTCTGTAGAAG
>CANIMM010000195.1 GCA_947468255.1 Chitinophagaceae bacterium
GGCTGTAATATTCCAGTATCCCTCTACCATCGTTTCCACTTTATTTACATTTTGCCCCCCTTTTCCTCCACTTCGGGCAGTATTAAATTTTATTTCTCCCGCAATATCCATACTCAAATTTACTTTATTTATAGAAAGGGTGGTTACTAAAGCCTTTCATTTGTTATCTTTATTTTTATAAGACAAAAAAAAACAAGATTTTTGTTAAAACCAATCTATAATTGATGTCAAAAGGGATATACCATTCATTATCAGATCGAAAGCGTACTGGCAAAAAATCATTTGCAGTATTGATTGATCCTGACAAGGTACATGATCAAAGTATGGAGCAGTTAATTCAATTGTCTGTTTCTGCCAAAGTTGATTATTTTTTGGTGGGTGGAAGCTTGGTTATTTCAAATTACTTGGACAATTGTCTTCAACTGATTAAAAGAAGTTGCGATATACCCACTATTCTATTTCCTGGAAGTCCTTCGCAGGTAAGTAAATATGCAGATGCCTTATTGTACCTGTCGTTAATCAGCGGACGGAATGCAGAACTATTGATTGGTCAGCATGTGGTATCCGCGCCGATGGTAAAGAAAAGCGGATTAGAAATAATGTCTACCGGCTATATGGTGGTGGATGGCGGTGCTCCCACAACAGTTTCATATATTTCCAATGCTAGTCCTTTGCCAGCGGATAAAAATGAAATTGCTGTATGTACGGCTATGGCGGGCGAAATGCTAGGAATGAAATTGATCTATATGGATGCAGGAAGCGGAGCAAAGATTGCTATTAGCGAAAGCATGATAGAAAAAGTGGCTCAATCCATTTCGGTGCCCCTAATTGTAGGAGGAGGGATAGTGGATCCTGAGAAAGCTTACCTCAATTGTAAAGCGGGTGCAGATGTAGTAGTAGTGGGAAATGCCATTGAAAAAGACAGCTCGCTGATAAAGGAAATGGCAGCCGCAGTGCATAGCGTGCCGGCTTTAGTATAATTTTTAGATTTGCCTTTTCCTGAGGGCTTTGAATTTTCTGCAGGATAAAACTATTTTTCTTTCACCACCCTTGTTGGCGTATCCTTTCCACTCACAATTGATTTACTGCTGATGGCAATGGCCTTAATAATTTCGGTCATATTATTCATGTCCAAAGTTTCTATTTCATCATCCACCGTATGGTAGAATTTTTCTGTGTCCATTTTTGAGGTAGAAATCGTGTGGGCAGGAACTCCTAGTGCGGCTAGTGTTGCATTGTCACTCCGGTAAAATAGATTTTGCTTAGGATAGGGATCGGGTTCAAATTTGAATTTAGAATCCGCCAGGTTGGACTGGAGTATTTTTCCCATATCCGTTTTTTCGAATCCTGTAATGTAGGCGCTACTCGTCCCCCACTTGCTTTCGGTGCCGATCATTTCTATATTAAACATTGCCATTACTTTATCGGCACTTAGTTGTTGGCTGAAATAACGGCTGCCAAATCCGCCTACTTCCTCCCCGGTAAAGGCCACAAAAATGATGGTACGTTCGTTCTTTTCTTTTAGCCGGCTGAAATATTTGCTTAACATAATTACAGCCGCTGTTCCAGCAGCATCATCATTGGCTCCATTAAAAATGCTATCCTGGTCTTTATTGGGTTCGCCAATCCCTAGGTGATCATAATGCCCGCTAAATATCACGTACTCATCGATTTTGCTTTTGCCGGGGATTACCCCTACTATGTTTTTTAACTTTTGCTCGGTAACCTCGTTACTCATGTGCAGCTGAATTGAAGCGGGATTAAGATGGGGGGTTAGAATCATCAACTTTGAAAAGGCGGATTGAAATTTAGGGCTCCCTATAAACTGTTGCATTCTTTTAAATAGCTTGGTGTGAGCGGTATCTATCAATATCAATACATTTTTTTCCTGCTCAAGCAACGGAAAAACAGTGTTAACGAAATTATCCTCTTTTTTCACCCTCACTATTTCAAAATCTGCAAACGAATTAATTATGATTTCCGCAGCTGTGGTATTGGCCAAAACATTGAAAGTGTTCAATGAATCATTGTCCAGCATACCCGATATTTCCAAGGGTTTCACCTTGGTCATGACGAAATCCTGGGTATAGGATTTGGCCTTGCCAAAATATTTCAATTTATTTTTAGCAAATTCGGTTGCAATAAAATCAGCCGCCTTGTCTATCCCGGGTGTAAATGTCTTTCGACCCTGCATGTCATCTGCAGAAAGTATTTTTTCAATTCTTTCCACCTCCGCAACATTGACTATTTTATCTATATGCTGTGAAAAAGAAAATAGACTGATAAAGCCCGCAGTAATGGTTAGGTATAGGTTCTTCATTATTTGTTTTTTATAATCAATTAATTTTTAAAGGCTCATCATTTCTTTAAATTTAACAGCCTGTCTTCTACTGACTTCTACCTTTTCACCACCTTGCAGGTCTAGTAATAAACCTCCGTTAAAGTAAGGTTCAATTTTTTCAATCATTCGTAAATTAACAATGTGTTTTCTGTTGGCCCTGAAAAATGTTTTTTCATCGAGTCTTTCTTCCAACGCATTCAAGGATTTTAATATCAGCGGTTTGTTGCCGGCAAAAAACACTTTTGCATAATTACCAACGCTTTCGAATAAACGCACTTCGGAGAGTTTTACAAACCAGCATCGTTCGCCATCTTTTACAAATACCTGGTCGTTTTCGGTGAGCAAACCTCTGTTAAAGACCTGCTGATTGGCAAGTTCTTTTTCTTCTGCCTGTTGTAGTTTTTGTAAAGCATCTGCAAGCCTTTTTGGCTCAATGGGTTTCATCAGATAATCCAATGCATTCACTTCAAATGCTTTTAATGCGTATTCGTCGTAAGCAGTAGTAAAAATCACATGGGGCGCTCTGTCTAATTCCTGTAGCATGTCAAATCCAGTCTTTCCGGGCATTTGGATATCCAAAAAAATAAGATCTGGATTCAGTGTTTCTATTTTTTCAATGCCTTCGGTAGCATTGGAAGCTTCGTCAATCACTTCAATTTCTGGGAATTCGAGCAGCAGCTTTTTTAATTCATTTCTTGCCAACCTTTCGTCGTCTATTATGATTGCTTTGTGCATGGGAAAAATTTATAGCATAATTTTTGAGTAATACCGATAGCTAAAATCAGTGAAGTGGAGCAACTGGCATGGTTATCCTAGACTCCACCATTTCATTATTCATATTTTTTATTGCAAAGCTTGCCTTGCCCTGGTATAACAAATTTAGCCTATCCTCGGTGCTTCTTAATCCAAATCCATTTTCTTTGGAAAAGTCTCCCAGTTGGCCGCTATTTTGTACTACCAATTCATGTCGATTGTTTACAAAGTCAGAAATTATCCGAATGGTGCCCCCATTTACTTTTTTGCTGACACCGTGTTTGATGGCATTTTCTACCAGCGTTTGTAACATCATTGGCGGAATAGGTTGCTGTAGGGTATTTTGATTAATATCCATTTCAATGGAAAGTCGTTCTTCAAACCGCATTTTTTCAAGCGCAAGATAATCTCTTACAATATTTAATTCCCTTTCTAGGGGAACGGTTTCCAATTTTTCGGTTTGCATACTGCTGCGTAAAATATTGCTTAATTCTGTAATAGCAGTTCTTGCTCTTGAAGGGTTTTCGTCTACCAATGCCCGTATGCTGTTCAGTGCATTGAAAATAAAGTGAGGGTTAATATGTGATTTAATGGTTTTAAGTTCCAGCTCTTTTACAAGTGATTGTAGTTTTAACGTGTCAAATTCTTGCTTTCGGGTTCTTTCTACATAATGGAAAATGTAGTACAGTAAATTCCAAATGAACAAAACGAAAAAATTGTTGAGGGCGCTGCGGGTAATTTCATTGAGTAAAGAAATTTTAAGCTCTGTATGCTCACGGAGGTTGAATGTTTTTTCTAATCCGATGTCTGCACAAGCATATAGGATCGCGAATGCAATAGTAACAAGGATAAAATAAAGGACTTGTTTATTGATGGGTTTTTCCAAAAAACGGAATCCTTTTATAACCATGCGCATGATGTGTGTAAAAAAAATCCCTAATAGTACATTGATGGTAACCAGCAGAAAAAAATGATCGATCTTACGAACCGAAAGGTTAAAATAATAAAAAGAGGAGATGGCAATATTGGTTCCCCATCCACCCAGTTGACAGACCCAATAAGTAGATATTTTCTTTTTCATTTGTGTAATAGCTATTGTTGAATGAATTCCCCGGCAACTAGAATCGGCTACATTTCCCTTATGGGCAAACTTTGTTAAACCAGTGGTGGTAATTACAAATCTACGAATTGTGATACTGAATGCGGTTTAGTTTTTATTAATGGTGAAATGCGGGGTTAAGAGGTGTTTTGCAGCGCTATGCAAGCAAAAATGGGGTTCAGCGGTTGTATAAGTTCGGCTGCCTGACTTTTTAAAAAAAAATGCTGTTGGGCCCAATGGTAAATTGGTTATTTTTACATCATGTCAAATCCCAATTTAAATACGGATGGAGAGTCGCTGAGTTCGGTGGAAAAAGAGTTTGAAAATAATATCCGGCCCAGTGAAATGGCTGATTTTTCGGGACAGCCCCAAACTATTGAGAACCTCCGAATTTTTATTAAAGCTGCTAAAATCAGGGGAGAAGCCCTCGATCATATTTTGTTTCATGGACCTCCAGGATTGGGTAAAACCACCTTGAGTAGAATTGTAGCCAATGAATTAGGGGTTAAAATAAAGGAGACCAGCGGTCCGGTAATTGAAAAGCCAGGCGACCTTGCCGGATTACTCACCAATCTGGAGGCCAACGATGTTTTATTTATTGATGAAATCCATCGTCTCAGTAATGTGGTAGAAGAATATTTGTATGCTGCAATGGAAGACTTTCGCATTGACATCATGATTGATAGCGGCCCCAATGCGAGAAGTGTGCAAATTAATTTGAATCCCTTTACACTGATTGGCGCCACCACCAGAAGCGGATTGTTAACCGCTCCCTTACTCTCTAGATTTGGAATCAAGTCTAGGTTGGAGTATTACAATGCAGCCACTTTGCAAAAAATTATTCTTCGTTCAGCCTCGATTCTGAATACTTCTATTACTACTGCGGCAGCAGATGAAATTTCCCGTCGAAGTCGCGGTACACCCCGTATCGCTAATGGCTTATTAAGAAGGGTTAGGGATTTTGCCCAGGTATTAAATGATGGCGCCATTGATATTGGTATTACACAGCATTCATTACAGGCACTGAATGTAGATGAGCACGGTTTGGATGAAATGGATAACCGAATCCTGAATGCCATTATTGATAAATTTAAGGGTGGGCCAGTGGGTATTACCACTATTGCTACCGCAGTTGGAGAGGAAGCGGGTACTTTGGAAGAAGTGTACGAGCCATTTTTGATTCAAGAAGGGTTTCTACAAAGAACTGCTAGGGGAAGGGAAGCTACCGCAAAAGCATACGCGCATTTGGGTAAAATTTATAGTAGGGGTTCGGATAACACGCTGTTTAGCTAATGCAGTGCTTACAAAATGGGCAAAAAAAAGGCCCTGATTTACAGAGCCCTTACTAATTTTATAATACCATCATTAAGCCGCTACGAGTCTGAAGCCATTGCCATGTATATTTACAATTTCAATGGTTTCATCTTCCTTAAGGTATTTTCGCAACTTGGCAATGTAAACATCCATACTTCTTCCATTGAAATAAGTATCACTGCCCCAGATTTTCTTAAGTGCAGCTTCCCTAGTTAATAAATCATTTTTATGTTCACACAACATTTTTAATAATTCATTTTCTTTTGGAGAGAGTACATGTATCCTGCCATCAATGGTCAGTTCCCTTAGGCGGGGGTTGAAATGGTATTTGCCCATATCAAATTCTGCATTTACTTCCTCTCGGTGTGTCTCCTCATTGCGCTTTAAAATTGCCTTTATTTTTAATAACAATACATCACTGTCAAAGGGTTTAGTAATATAGTCATCTGCCCCCAGTTTATATCCTTGTATAATGTCATCTTTCATTGTTTTGGCCGAAAGGAAAAACAATGGCACATCGGGATTGATATCCCTTATTTCCTCTGCTACTGCAAAGCCATCCATATTGGGCATCATCACATCTAGTAGGCAGATATCAAATTTCTCCCTTTGAAAAGCTGCAAGCCCTAGGCGGCCATCTCTTTCAAGCACTACCTCGTAATCATTTAATTCAAGATAGTTTTTTAACACCATCCCTAGATTGGTGTCGTCTTCACATAATAA
>CANIMM010000196.1 GCA_947468255.1 Chitinophagaceae bacterium
AAAATAAGCATCGCCACTAATTTCATTTACAAGCAAAGGGGGAGTCAACAGGTTACTGCCATAGACGCATTTATTTCACCCAATTACTTTCTTTGGAATACGAAACTTAGTTATGCCCTGATAAATAAACTCAATGTATTTATTGCGGTTAACAATATTACCAACATAACTTATAGCGATCTGCTAGGAAGCAGAATGCCCGGCAGGTGGACCACAGCGGGAGTGAATTTCAATTGGTAAAAGCCTCCAACTGCTTCGATGAATGAATCAGCTAGCTATTCAGAACAAATCAGAAATCAATAAATCAGACATCAGACATCAAAAAATCAGACATCAGACATCAGACATAATAATATCATGAATCAATTATTTATTTTATCTTGCACCCAATAACATCAACATCCACTTACATTCTACCATAGTACCCTTTCTCAGCAGCAATCTTGACCTGCTGAATCATTAAGCGATCAGCTAATGCAAGGCTCCATTTTGTGGAGAGCACCATTTTGTAGCATCCTATTAAAGGCCTGATTGAACCAAGCTACATTTTCAGTTTACTCCTTTTCATCTTTTTAATGATCGATTATGCATTCCATTAATTCCATAACTGCCAATACGCAACAATTTATTGATCTGGAAGAAAAATACGGAGCACACAATTACCACCCGCTTCCAGTAGTTTTAAATCGGGGTGAAGGAGTGTTTGTTTGGGATGTAGATGGTAAACGCTATTATGATTTTTTAAGCGGCTACTCCGCCGTCAACCAAGGTCACTGCCATCCACGTATTATTGAGGCATTGACTGAACAGGCAAAAAAACTAACGTTAACGAGCAGAGCTTTTCACAACAATTTATTGGGCGAATATGAACAATACATGAGTTCCTATTTCGGATACGATAAGGTACTGCCGATGAATACCGGTGTAGAAGGTGGCGAAACAGCGATTAAATTGGCGCGTAGATGGGGATATACCATAAAAGGAATTGAAGCCAATCAAGCAAAAATTGTTTTTGCTGCAGGCAATTTTTGGGGAAGAACCTTGGCTGCCATCTCCTCCTCCACCGACCCCAGCTGCTACGAAAATTTTGGTCCTTACATGCCTGGCTTTGAACTCATTGCCTACAATGACCTGGACGCCCTAGAAACTGCATTGCAGGACAAAAACGTGGCTGGCTTTATGTTTGAACCCATCCAAGGCGAGGCAGGTGTAGTAGTGCCCGACGAAGGCTATTTAACCGGTGTAAGGAATTTGTGTACGCAGTACAAGGTGCTGATGATTGCAGACGAAATTCAGACCGGGCTGGCAAGAACGGGAAAAATGCTGGCTTGCGACCATGAAGATGTGCGACCCGATATTTTGATCTTAGGCAAAGCCTTGAGTGGCGGTGTATTACCAGTTAGCGCTGTTTTGGCAGACAATGAAATTATGATGACGATCCGGCCAGGTGAACATGGCAGTACCTATGGCGGCAACCCACTGGCATGCGCAGTTGCAATGGTCGCTTTACAGGTAATCAAAGATGAACATATGATGGAAAATGCCGCCGAAATGGGCGCTTTGCTCAGAAGTGAAATTCAAGCACTTGAATCCCCTTTTATTGAGCTGGTAAGAGGAAAAGGTTTATTGAATGCCATTGTAATGAAACATCCAAATCCTGAAGCAGCCTGGGACCTGTGTTTGACACTAAAAGAAAATGGATTATTGGCCAAACCTACTCATGGCGATAAAATTCGCTTTGCTCCACCATTAATAATCAATCGAGAGCAGATTTTGGATGCTGTCGCGATTATTGGAAAAAGTTTAGCGACCCTTTAAATATATCCCGCTTCCCTAGATTAATGCCGAATAATTAAGGCAGATAATATTACCTTCGGGGCAACAAACATTTATATGGATACCCATTTGCATCACCCCCACGTAGAAGCGCATTTAGAAAGTACCGATTTTTTAAGGGACATCGTTATCGGTATGAGTGATGGACTTACCGTTCCATTTGCATTGGCTGCTGGATTAAGCGGTGCAGTTTCAAACAGCGGTATTATAGTCATTGCAGGCATTGCTGAAATCTGTGCGGGTAGCATTGCCATGGGGCTAGGCGGATACCTTTCAGGCAAAACAGAAGAAGATCATTATAAAAGCGAGATCCAACGAGAATATGAAGAAGTAGAAAACCTTCGCGAGGTGGAGATAAAAGAAACCAAGGAATTTTTTGCCAATATCGGATTAAGCGAAAGATTACAGGAGGAAGCCACTGAAGAAATATCCAAGGACAAAGACCGCTGGGTGGATTTTATGATGAAGTATGAATTGGGTCTTGAAAAACCAGATCCAAAAAGAGCTACCAAAAGTGCCCTAAATATCGGACTATCTTATGTTGTTGGCGGTATCATTCCACTCAGCCCCTATTTTTTTATTAAAAATTCTACTGAAGCATTGGAGATTTCCGTCATTGCTACACTTGCTTGCCTGTTTATTTTTGGATTCATTAAAAGTAAAATAACCGGCATTCATCCATGGTTGGGTGCCTTGCGAGTTACCCTGATCGGTGCAATGGCCGCTGCTGCTGCATTTGGAGTAGCTAAACTATTTGATGGATATTGATTCGCCGAATTGAATGAATGGAGCTTTCACAACTGGTGATTATTATCGGTTGAAATATTTTCCATCGTCCACTCAATCCTTTTTTCAAAGACATGCTGCCGAACACTGCAAATTTGTTTGCTACAAAGCTTACAGCTAAAATCATTACAGCCGTCGGAATGCACAAACAATTCCATTGACTCGCCCAACTCTTTTTTTACAATATCCGACAATGCATCGATCTCACCATTGGCCTCATTGATATTGAGGTACCAAGGAATCGTAAGGTGGCAGTCGATATGAAGGGTTCCGCCGTATTTTATAATCCGTAGATTGTGTAAGTCGATCCAGTTTTCCTTGCGATGAATATTGAGCATCACCACCATCTTATTGATCAGACTTGCATCCGCCTCATCCATAATCCCCGATACCGAACTGCGGATGATTTTATAGCCTGTAAACATAATGATAAATGCAAAAACGATTGCTACTGCACTGTCTATCCACCATAATTTTAAAAAATACAATAAAGCAAGCCCCGCAATGATTCCAATCGTAGAGTAGGTATCGGTTTGCAAATGTTTTCCACTGGCTACCAAGGCAAGGGAATTGTTTTTTTTACCGGTTGAAATGCAAATATACCCTGCCACATAATTGATTACCCCAGTGATGGCCACCAACAATATTCCATAATCCAGTTTTTGAATAAGGTGTGGATGAATTAAATTATTGAGCGCCTCATAAATAATTATAAAACCTGCAAATGTAATCAGGGTTCCTTCTACCGCAGCAGACAAAAACTCCGCTTTTCCATGTCCGTAGGGATGGTCTTGATCCTTGGGCTTGGCACTAACATACAAGCTATATACACCAATTAAACCTGCAATTACATTCACGGTACTTTCTAGCGCATCAGTCAAGATTGCCACTGACCCAGTAAGATACCAGGCTAGTACCTTCATTACAAAAAGTATTACCCCAACACCGGTGATTATTTTTTGAAGCCGTAAGTTTTGTTGAACGATTTGCAAATGAGTAGTTTATGGAGCAAATATACTTTCATTTGATTGCTGTTTACCATACAATTCTGAAATAAGCCTTTTTTGCCTAAAAGATCAATCATTGATCCATTCCAATCTTTTTAAAGCAGTATTTGACTAATTGAATATTGAATAGCCCCATTACCTATAACCTAGGAATGGGTTGTAATAAATGAAAGGTCAATTCGTACATTTGCAGTAATTTAAAACAGGAATAATTGTTCAATAATGGAACTGTCAAAGAATTACATACCCACCCAAGTAGAAGCTAACTGGTACGAGCATTGGCTCGCCAAAGGATATTTTAACAGTGTACCCGATGAAAGGGAACCCTATACCATCGTCATACCCCCACCGAATGTAACGGGCGTATTACACATGGGGCATTGCCTCAACAACACCATTCAGGATATTTTGATCCGCCATGCAAGGATGCATGGAAAGAACGCCTGCTGGGTACCCGGGACCGACCATGCCTCTATTGCTACTGAAGCCAAAGTGGTTGGTATGCTCAGGGAAAGAGGTATTACCAAATCATCCTTAACTAGGGATGAATTTTTAGCTTACGCCTGGGAATGGAAAGAAAAATACGGTGGTATCATTTTACAGCAATTAAAAAAACTGGGCTGTAGCCTCGACTGGAACCGCACTTCCTTCACGATGGATGCGGATTACTATAAAAGTGTATTGAAGGTATTCGTAGACCTGCATAATAAAGGACTTATTTACCGCGGAAAAAGAATGGTGAACTGGGATCCACAGAGCCAAACCGCCCTAAGTGACGAGGAGGTAATATTCAAGGAAGTGGATGCTAAATTGTATTATGTAATTTACAAATTGGCCAACGACCCTTCAGGCAGAAGTATAACGGTAGCCACTACCCGACCTGAAACCATTTTAGGCGATATCGCCATATGCGTAAACCCTACCGATGAACGCTATCAAGACCTTGTAGGAAAAGAAGTCATCGTTCCCCTTATCAATAGAAAAATCCCTATCATCGTTGATGAATATGTAACCACTGATTTTGGAACTGGTGCACTGAAAGTAACACCAGCCCACGACAAAAATGATCACCTGCTTGGATTGAAACACCAGCTCAAAGTGATCAATACTTTGGACATTGAGGGTAAATTCACCGCCGAAGAACTAGCTGAAGAAAACCCTTCGGATCTAATCTTATCCTACAACGGTGTTGACCGTTTTGCCCTAAGAAAAAAAATAGTGGAAGATATCAATCAACTTGGCTTGATTGAAAAAATGGAAACCTACAAAGGTCAAGTAGGAACCAGTGAAAGAACAGGTGCGGTGATTGAACATCGCTTATCACTGCAATGGTTTATTGGCATGGATCAATTTTTGAAAAAAAATCCTCAGGCCCTTTCCGCTGTAATGGATGATACCATTCAGTTTCACCCTGCTAAGGCAAAAAATACGTATAGCCATTGGCTCAGTAATATTAAAGACTGGTGCATCAGTCGCCAGCTATGGTGGGGCCAGCGCATACCCGCTTGGTACGACCAACAGGGCAATGTATTTGTTGCAGAAAGTCTGGAGCAATTGCACCAGCTGCAACCCGAAACAATCAACTTGGTACTTACCCAAGATGAAGATGTGTTGGATACCTGGTTCTCTTCTTGGCTATGGCCCATGGAAGTTTTCAAAGGTATCAGTCACCCAGGCAACCCGGAGGCTGCCTATTATTACCCTTCCACTACCCTGGTAACAGGACAGGATATCATTTTCTTTTGGGTGGCCAGAATGATTATGGCAGGCTATGAATTTGAGAACAAGCCTCCCTTCAAAGATGTTTATTTCACCGGAATGGTGAGGGATAAATTGGGCAGAAAAATGAGTAAGCAATTGGGCAACTCTCCCGACTTGTTGGCACTGATTGAACAGTATGGAGCCGATGCTGTGCGCTTTGGCATAATGGTTTCCTCTCCCGCCGGCAACGACTTAATGTTTGATGAATCTGCATTAGAACAGGGCAGAAATTTTAATAATAAATTATGGAATGCCTTAAAGTTAGTAAAGATGTGGGAAGCAAGGATTGCTCCCGACTCCGAAGCCACTGACCAGTCCTTCGCCATTGAATGGTTCGATAATAGGATGCGTCAAGTTAAATCAGAAGTTGCTGTTTTGCTGCAACAGTTCCGATTGAGTGAGGCACTCAAAACCATCTACTCACTTATTTGGGATGATTTTTGTAGCTGGTATTTAGAATGGGTGAAGCCGGGTTTTGAACAACCGGTGGAAGCAGCTATGTACCAACAAACCGTTGCGTTTTTTGAAGAAATGATGAAGTTATTGCATCCCTTTATGCCCTTCATTACCGAAGAGATTTATCATTTATTAAAACCACAATCTACTGACCTTTGTATCACACAAGCAGGTGCTTTTCAACCACCGAAGAATGAAATATTAGAACAAGGCAGCTTGTTGAAAAACGTAATTTCTTCGCTTAGGGATGCACGAAATAAAAACCAATTTAAGCCGAAAGAAACCATTGAATTGCATATACAAACCCTATCAGCAGCAGCTTACAAGGGAA
>CANIMM010000197.1 GCA_947468255.1 Chitinophagaceae bacterium
GCCGAAGCTGCAAAAGTAATTGAAAACACACAGCGTGATTTGAATATTGCGCTCATGAATGAGCTCTCCATTATTTTCGACAGAATGGGCATTAATACCTATGAGGTGTTGGAAGCTGCAGGTACCAAATGGAATTTTTTAAAATTCCAGCCAGGCTTGGTGGGAGGGCATTGCATCGGTGTAGACCCCTACTATCTTACTTACAAATCAAGGGAATTGGGGCATGATAGCCAAGTGGTTTTAGCCGGTAGATTTATCAATGATGGGATGGCGGGTTATATTGCAAAAAAAATTTTGCAGCATATCATCGTTCACAATGGTAATGTAAAACGTTCGAAGGTGCTAGTGATGGGCGCCACTTTTAAAGAAAATGTAAGTGATATCCGAAACAGTAAAGTGGCGGATGTGATTAAAGAATTGAAATCATTTTTGGTAAATGTAGATATTACTGATCCAATGGCAAAAAGCGAGGAACTGTCGGATGTGTATGGATTTGAACTTACCCAGCAAATAGCTGATGACTACGATGCAGTGTTGGTGGCTGTTCCGCATGATTCCTATAAAAATTTGGATGATGCCTACTTTGCTCGTATTACCAAGCCCTCGGCAATGATTGCAGATATAAAAGGTATTTTCAGAGGTAAAATTTCTAGTAGGCATTATTGGAGCCTTTAGTAGTCGATTATTTTTTCGTGTTTCATTTTCCAATTGGACGATTAAAAAATGAATCATTTAGTATTTACAAATGAAATTCACATCGATCATGCCTACTTCCTATCATACAAAAGACATTAGCCAGGATAGCTTTTTAGTTACCGGCGGAGCGGGGTTTATTGGCAGCCATATTGCTGCCTATCTGCTTCGAAATGGCGCAAAGAAGGTAAGGGTGTTAGATAATCTGGTGAATGGCTTTCAAAGTAATTTGGATTTACTTCGTCCCTATGCTGCCTTTGAATTTTTGGAAGGAGATATCAGAAATGAAGCAACCTGTTTGCAGGCTTGCCGGGATATGAATTATGTAAGTCACCAAGCTGCTGTTGGATCAGTACCTCGTTCTATAAAGGAACCGATCTATTTTAATGAAGTAAATGTTGGGGGCTTTGTAAATATGTTAAAAGCCGCTTCTGATAATAAGGTACGCCAATTCGTCTATGCCTCCTCATCATCGGTATATGGTGACGAGCCAAGCCTGCCAAAATTGGAAAGCAGAGTGGGTAATTGCCTTTCGCCCTATGCCGCAACAAAAAAAACAAATGAATTGTATGCACAAGTATTTGCTGATGTGTATGGTTTAAATTTGCTGGGCTTTCGATATTTCAATATTTTTGGACCCCGGCAGGATCCAGATGGGGCTTATGCGGCTGTGATTCCATTATTTGTAAAAGGTGTCATGAAAGAAACACCCGTGTTTATCAATGGAGATGGTGAGCAAACCAGGGATTTTACCTTTGTAGAAAATGCAGTTCAAATAAACATACAGGGTATGTTGACCGAAAAAAAAGAAGCTTTGAATAAAGTGTACAATGTGGCAATGGGTAAAAATTTTTCCGTCAACCATCTTTTTAAGGCTTGTAAAGAATATTTACAGAGTAACTTTGAAGCCAGTTACCGAGAACCGAGGGCGGGGGATATTCGAAATTCGCTGGCAGATATTTCGCTGGCAAAAAATATGTTGGGATATTCACCTGCTAAAAACTTTGAGATTGGATTGGCAGAAACTATTGAATTCTTTAAAGAAAAATATTCGGGTGAGCATGAATAATTTCGTTTTCACCATTGGCTAATCATTTTTGTTTTATATCTAAAAATCCTTTTAATGCCTATTATCAAAACAGATTTTCCCGACCTACTGATTGTTGAACCCGTTGTTTTTGAGGATAGTAGAGGTTATTTTTTTGAAAGTTATAATGAAAGGGTATTTGCTGAACAAGGAATTGACATCAAATTTGTTCAGGATAACCAGGCAAGGTCTACCTACGGGGTAATTCGAGGGTTGCATTTTCAATTACCTCCTTTTGCTCAAACTAAACTGATAAGGGCCTTGTCAGGAAGTATTTTGGATGTGGCAGTAGATATTAGAAAAGGTTCTCCCACCTATGGTAAGGTATATTCAATTGAATTGACTGCAGAAAATAAAAAGCAGTTGTTGGTTCCCAAAGGTTTTGCACATGGATATTCTGTATTAAGTGATACAGCAGAGGTATTATACAAATGTGATGAATTTTATAATAAGCAAAGCGAAGGTGGTTTATTGTACAACGATTCAATGCTTGCCATTGATTGGGGAATACCTTCAAGCAAGGCGATTGTTGCAGAAAAAGACCTTCTACTTGCTGGAATGGAAAATTTTGAAAGTAAATTTATTTTTTAAAGCGAAATGATTCATGGTAGATAAAAAAACCATTTTAGTAACTGGGGCGAATGGTCAATTGGGCAGTGAAATGCAGGCAATAGCTGTTGAATACCCAACCTATGATTTTTTATTTGTTACCAGGAATGAATTACCGATTGATGACGAGGCGGCGTTGGAGAAATATTTTTCAATGCATCGAATTGACTATTGTGTTAACTGTGCAGCCTATACCGCTGTGGATAAGGCCGAAATAGAGTCTGAAAAAGCTTTTCTTATCAATGCCATTGCAGTAGGCAATTTAGCAAAGTATTGCAAAACACAGCATGCAACCTTCATTCATATTTCAACCGACTATGTTTTTGACGGAACCTCCACCAGTCCATACAAAGAGGAGGATAAGGTCAATCCAGTTAATTTATATGGCGCATCAAAACTGAAGGGAGAAGCGTTTGCCATTTTTAATAATCCAGATTCCATTATCATTCGTACCTCTTGGGTGTATTCTTCTATTGGTAATAATTTTGTAAAAACAATGCTTCGCCTGATGAAAGAAAGGGAAAGTATTCAGGTAGTAAGTGACCAGTTGGGCTGCCCAACCCATGCAGCAGATTTGGCATCAGCCATTATGCAAATCATAGAACAGGTGAACGAAAATACTGAACTCTTGAATCAGCAGGGTGCTTCTGCGCATATTTTTAATTATTCTAATCAAGGGGTGATCAATTGGTACCAATTTGCCCTAGCAATTAAGGAGCTTTCTGGCAGTGTATGTGCTGTGCATCCGATACCTTCTTCGCAATATCCTACGCCTGCAAAACGTCCTCAGTATTCAGTAATGGATACAAGTAAAATCCAGCAAACCTTCCACTTAGCTATTCCGTATTGGAAAGATAGTCTGCTAAAATGCATCAGCCAGTTGCTTGTGTAAAAGAGGTAATTGGATTATCTATTAGGGTCAATTCTAACAATAATGCACAGTGGCTTCATTTAAGGGGAGCAATAATTATTATGTTAGTTGGAGTTAGCAAAACCCTTGTTACGGATATAGACCAATTTGGTTCCGCTCTTTTCCCGCTTATCAATTTCAAACTGTGGCAGGGAAACAACCAGTGGGGTAAGTTTTGAAAATCCGTAATTTCTAGGATCAAAGTTGGGTTGCTTCTTCAATAAGAGGTTGCCTACTTCTCCCAGAAAGGCCCAGCCATTTTCATCCGCCAAGTCGTCTATGGAATTGGCAATTAGATGAAGGGTTTCTTTATTGAGTTTATCAATTGAAACAACCGTTTTAGTGCTTGCTTTTTTTGTTTTATTTTCTTTTTTGGTGGTGATATCTTCGGCTTTGTCAGGTATTGCGATAATTTCCATATAAATGAATTTATCACATGCTACTATGAAAGGATGAGGAGTTTTCTTTTGCCCTATGCCAAATACTTTCATTCCGGCTTCTCTGAGTCTAGTTGCCAATCTAGTGAAATCACTGTCGCTTGAAATAATGCAGAATCCGTCTACTTTTCCAGAATATAGAATATCCATGGCGTCAATAATGAGCGCACTATCGCTGGAGTTTTTTCCGGAGGTATAACTGTATTGTTGGATCGGTGTGATGGCATTTTCAAGCAATACGTTTTTCCATCCCGATACAGTAGGCTTTGTCCAGTCGCCGTAAATTCTTTTAAAGGTGGGGGTGCCGTATTTGGCAATTTCTTCCATCACCCCTTTTACATTGCTATAAGGCACATTGTCGGCATCTATTAAAACGGCGAGGCGCATATCTTTTTGAAAATCCATAACACAAGGTAATTCTTTTTGACGACTGCTTTTGGGGCATTTCTTTTAAACGGTTATGCAGGTTTTGGATGGCTTAATGGGGAAAGTAAAAAAATTACCGAAGGAATCGTTGATATTTCCTGATTTATATTTCTTTTCCATTTACTTTTGTTTCTTTATTTCTTGTATGCTTCCCATAGATACCATATATAAGATGTTTTTTTACCAAAAAATTAAGTGTAGTGTCAACTAAGGTTAATAAAGTAACAGCCGCAGGTTTGCTGGTTGCTTTGGGAATTATTTATGGCGATATTGGTACCTCTCCATTGTATGTTTTTAACGCCATTATCAATAGTAAAGAAATTTCAGAGTTACTGGTAGTTGGAGGACTTTCCTGTATTATTTGGACACTTACGCTTCAGACAACTTTAAAATATGTAGTACTTACCCTTAAGGCAGATAATAAGGGAGAAGGTGGAATCTTTTCATTATACACTTTAGTAAGACGGCAAAAAAAATGGCTGGTCATTCCGGCAATGATAGGTGGTGCAGCCTTACTTGCTGATGGGATGATCACTCCTGCAATTTCTGTTGCATCTTCCATTGAAGGACTAAAGCAAATCGATGCATTTAAGCAAATCAATCAGCAGCAGGTAATTTATATTGTACTGGGAATCCTTGCATTTTTGTTTTTCCTTCAAAAATTCGGTACTGCATCTATTGGAAAATTGTTTGGGCCTATCATGTTGGTATGGTTCTCGATGCTGGCTATTTTGGGAATTGTCCATCTTCAAGATGATCTGGGTATTTTTAAAGCGTTTAACCCTTATTACGCGGTAAAATTATTAACCGTATATCCCAAGGGGTTTTGGATATTGGGCGCTGTTTTTCTTTGTACTACCGGAGCAGAAGCTCTATACAGTGATCTTGGCCACTGTGGCCGTGCCAATATTCGGTATTCATGGGTTTTTGTTAAAGCTTGCCTCATCATCAATTATCTTGGTCAAGGCGCCTGGCTGCTAGCCAGTTTTAAAGGAAAAGTAATTTCAGATGAAATCATTAAAGCTGGTTTTAATCCTTTTTTTGGTGTAATGAATGAGCAGTTTAGATTGATAGGATTGGTGATAGCTACTTTTGCTGCCATCATTGCTAGTCAGGCATTGATCAGTGGTTCGTTTACCCTTATCAGTGAGGCGATAAGGCTCAATCTTTGGCCTCGCATGAAAATCAACTATCCTTCCGAAGCAAAGGGGCAGTTATTTATTCCTGGTATTAACTTATTGCTTTTTGTTGGCTGTTGCAGTATTGTTCTTTATTTTAAATCTGCCAGTGCAATGGAGGCTGCTTATGGCTTGGCTATTACTTTATGTATGCTGTCGACCTCTATTTTGTTTGCCAATTTTTTGGTATCAAGGAGAACCAATTCATTACTAATTTATTTATACCTGTCCGTTTACTTGACATTGGAATGTGTGTTTCTATTTGCCAATTTAGATAAGTTCCCCCACGGCGGATATATTGCAGTGATGGTGGGAGGGGCTTTATTTATAGTGATGTATGTATGGTTTCGCAGCAGGAAAATTAAAAATCGATATGTAGAGTTTGTAAGACTGGAGGAATATATTCCAAAACTGGAGGAACTGAGCAGTGATAGTTCAGTTCCAAAATATGCCACTCATTTGGTGTATTTGACAAGCGCCAATAATCCCAAAGAAATTGAGCATAAGGTTATCTATTCCATTTTAAGTGGAAAACCGAAGCGAGCGGATATATTTTGGTTTGTGCATGTTGATACCCTCGATGAGCCGTATACGAGTGAATATGTTGTTGAGCATATTATCCCTAATGATATTATCCGAGTTGAGTTTAGATTGGGATTCAGGGTTGCAGCCCGCGTGAACCTGATGTTTAAGAAAGTAGTAGAGGATTTGGTAGCCAACAAGGAAGTGAATGTAACCAGTCGATA
>CANIMM010000198.1 GCA_947468255.1 Chitinophagaceae bacterium
AACAAATTTTAATGATGTATACAATTTTGGCAAAGGGCTAGATGTGCTCACCATTGAAATAGAAAGTGTAAATGTGGAGGCGCTCGAAAAACTACAAATGGAAGGGGTGAAAATCTACCCAAATCCTGCGGCATTAAGAATTATAAAAGATAAGATATTACAAAAGCAATTTTATAAAGACTTCGAAATCCCTACTAGTGATTTCATCATCACTCAAAATAGAAATCAACTACTTCAACTTGACCATTTTTTACCAGCCGTACACAAACTCGGAATAGGGGGATATGATGGAAAGGGGGTGCAAATCATTCATACAAAAGATGATTTTGAAAAAGGCTTCAATGACCCAGCTGTGTTGGAGAAAATGGTGGTTATTAAAAAAGAAATCGCCTTGATGATTGCAGTCAATGACAAGGGTGAAATGGCTGTATATCCTGCAGTAGACATGGTTTTTGATCAAAAACTCAATTTATTAGCCTACCAAGTTAGCCCAGCCGACCTTCCAGAAAAAACAATGTGGAAGGTAGAAGCTATTGCAATGAAAGTAGTGAAGGAATTAAAAAGTGCGGGAATTTTTGCAGTGGAACTTTTTATAGACTTGGATGACCAAGTATATGTAAATGAAACGGCCCCAAGGGTTCATAACAGCGGACATCATACCATTGAAGCCAACTATTCTTCTCAGTTTGATATGTTGTGGAGGGTAATGCTAGGCTATCCACTGGGATGCACAGAGCATATTTTACCTGCGGCGATAGTAAATCTGGTAGGTGCAGAAGGATTTAGCGGTGATGCAGTATATGAAGGACTGGCGGAGATTCTTCAATTGGAAAATGTTTTTGTTCACATTTATGGAAAAAAAGAAACTAGGCCAGGACGCAAAATGGGCCATGTTACCATTTTAAGCAAAGAAAAACAAGAATTGGTTCACCAGGCAAACCGTATTAAACATAATTTGATTGTAAAATCCCGTTCATCATTTTAAATTCTGCGATCAATTATTTTCACTTACTTTTAAATATTTAAAACTAACTATAAAATGAGATTGAATTTCAGTTTCCATATTGGGTGCTTTTTTTTGACAGCACTTGTTTTTAGCTGCGCTGATGTTAAAGAAAAATCAGGTACCCCGAAATCTGCTGCCCCTAAGGCATTAAAGGCAGATGTTTATATTGTTACTCCACAAGTGCTTTCCCAGGACATTGAGGTAGCGGGAAGTTTACTTGCTGCTGAAGAAGTAGAGTTACACCCTGAAGTTTCTGGGAGAGTAACGGAAGTGTTATTTAAGGAGGGTGGTAACGTAACCCAGGGGACTGTGTTATTGAAATTATATGATGCCGATTTGCAAGCACATTTGCAAAAATTATTGGTGCAATTGACTACTGCCGAACAAACTGCTGAACGCTTTGCCGCATTATTGAAAATAAATGGGGTAAGTCAGCAAGAATACGATTTAAATGTATTGGCGGTAAACAACATTAAGGCAGATATTAATATTATTCGCACCGATATTTCTAAAACCTCTTTGAGGGCGCCATTCAGCGGAAAAATGGGAATCACGCCTATCACTAAAGGTGCCTATGTTTCACCCCAAACTATTATTACCAGCTTGCGGAAATTGAGCCAACTTAAATTGGAATTCACCGTGCCAGAAAAATATGGGTCCACTATGAAAAGTGGAAATACGGTTCAGTTTACCATCGAAAATAACCCCCAAGTTTTTGAAGCAAAAATTATTGCCACAGAAAATACCATTGCTGCAGAAACTCGAAGTCTAAAAATAAAAGCGCTGGTTGGAAAAAATGATCCCTCAATGATTGCGGGTGGCTTTATAAAAGTAAAAATTCCGCTAGGTGAAAATGATGCTGCGCTGATGATTCCTACGCAAGCTATCATACCTAAGGCAAGGGGAAAAGAAGTGATTGTTTTAAGAAATGGGTTAGCGACTATAGCGTCTGTTAGCACTGGCTTCCGTAATACTACCCAAGTGGAAATAGTCGATGGATTAAAGGCTGGAGATACTGTACTAATCACAGGATTGCTTGCGTTCAAACCAGGCAGTAAGGTAAAAGTTAATAAAATCATTAATAACTAAACAGTAAAACTCCCGTGAATATATCCGAATTAAGTTTACGCCGGCCTGTATTGGCAGTTGTGCTCAGTATCGTCATCATTTTATTTGGTGTGATCGGATTCAAATTTTTAGGGGTCCGAGATTTCCCCGCTATTGACCCACCGAATATCTCCGTACTTACATCCTATCCTGGAGCGAATGCAGATATTATAGAATCGCAGATCACAGAACCCTTAGAAAAGGCCATCAATGGAATTGCAGGTGTAAAAAATATTACCAGTAAAAGTAGTCAGGGTAGCAGCAACATCAATGTGGAGTTTGAATTGGGCAATGAACTAGAGTCAGCAGCAAATGATGTAAGAGATAAAGTGGCGCAGGCAGTTCGCTCCTTACCTTCTGATCTTGACTCCCCTCCCGTTGTTACCAAGGCCGATGCAAGCAGTGACCCCATTATTTCGATGGTGGTACAAAGTAATTCCAAAAACCAGTTGGAAGTGACTGAGTACGCCAATAATAATTTACTGGAGCGGCTTCAAACGATACCTGGCGTAAGTGGTATTCAAATTTGGGGCGAAAAGAAATATGCAATGCGTATCTGGTTTGATATCTCAAAATTAAATTCATATGGGCTTACAGCTAGTGATATCCAAACTGCCATTCAAAAACAAAATGTCGAACTACCTTCAGGAAAAATTACAGGAGATGCTACTGAATTATCCGTTAGGACTTTTGGGAAAATTAATACAGAAGAAGAGTTTAATAATATCATAGTAAAAAACATCAATGGCACTGACATCAAATTGAAAGATGTTGGTGAAGCAATACTAGGTCCAGAAAGTGAGGAATCTGAATTAAAAGCAAATGGTGTTCCAATGATCGGGCTGGTAATTATTCCCCAACCCGGATCCAACTACATTTCCATATCAGATGAATTCTACAAACGATATGAGCAAATCAAAAAAGATGTGCCAGCTGATATTAGTTTAGAGATAGCAATGGACCAAACCAAATTTATAAGAAGGTCAATATCAGAGGTAAAAGAAACACTGATGATTTCCATCATTCTGGTAATCCTTATCATCTATCTTTTTTTTAGAGACTGGATTATTGCCATCCGCCCATTGATAGATATTCCTGTTTCACTGATTGGCGCTTTCTTTATCATGTATTTATTCGGTTTCACCATCAATGTATTAACCCTTTTGGCCATTGTACTAGCAACAGGTTTGGTAGTAGATGATGGGATCGTGGTAACCGAAAATATTTTCAAAAAAATGGAGCGGGGCATGAACAAATGGCAGGCGGCTAAAGAGGGCTCCAAGGAGATCTATTTTGCAGTAATCGCCACTTCTATTACTCTAGCGATTGTTTTTCTACCAGTTATATTTTTACAGGGATTTGTTGGAAGGTTATTCCGCGAATTTGGAGTAGTAGTAGCAGGCGCAGTATTAATTTCTGCTTTTGTTTCCCTCACACTTACACCAGTTTTAAATGTTAAGTTGGCAAGAAAAAAACATGCCCACTCGCGTTTTTATACTTTCACTGAGCCCTTTTTCACTGGAATGGAAAATCTGTATCGCTCTTCTCTAGAGGGTTTTATGAGATGGAAATGGGTTGCCTTGATATTGATTATCGGCTGCTTCGGAATTATTTATTGGATAGGAAAAGATATCCCCTCCGAACTTGCGCCAATGGAAGATCGGAGCCAGTTTCGCCTTACGGTAACTGCACCTGAAGGCACCTCTTATGATTATATGGATAAATACGTAACAAGGGTATCCAAATTTATCACTGACTCCGTTCCGGAAAACAAATTCATGATGAGCATGGTTGCACCTTCATTTGCAGGGGCTGGATCTGCGAATTCAGGTTTTGTTCGATCAGTACTCGTAGACCCAAAAGATAGAAAACGGTCTCAACAGGATATAGTAAACATGGTTAACAAAAATGCAGCTTCCTTTTCAGAAGGTAAAGTGTTCGCAATTCAAGAACAAACTATTTCTGTAAACCGCCGTGGGGGGCTTCCTGTGCAGTTTGTGATGCAAAATGTCAACTTTGATAAAATCAAAGAAATGCTACCTAAATTTATAAATGAAGCAAATAAAAACCCCATCTTTCAGAGTGTAGATACGGACTTGAAATTTAATAAACCCGAACTTCGCATTTTAATTGATCGGCTAAAAGCCAGCAGCTTGGGAGTCAATATCCAAGACATATCAGAATCACTTCAGTTGGCCTTAAGTAACCGTAGAATGGGCTATTTTAACAGACAAGGCAAACAATACCAAGTGATTGGCCAGGTTGTCAGAAAAGACCGAGATGACCCCACTGATTTGAAAAATATTTATGTTAAAAGCAGTTCAGGAAAACCGATCTCTTTGGACAACCTAGTTACCATGGAGGAACAAAGCACACCTCCAGGCATCTTTCATTTTAATAGGTATAAATCTGCCACTATTTCTGCAGGCCTTGCTCCAGGAAAAACAATAGGAGATGGCATCAAAGCAATGGAAGGGATTTCGAAAAAAATATTAGACGATTCCTTTACCACTTCGCTGTTCGGCGCTTCTAGAGACTATGCTGAAAGTGGAAGTAATACGAGCTATGCTTTCATGCTTGCATTGGTTTTAATCTTTCTAGTACTAGCGGCACAGTTTGAAAGTTTTGTAGACCCTTTAATTATCATGCTGACAGTGCCCTTAGCAATTGCAGGTGCGTTGCTTTCATTGCATATTTTCGGGCAAACCTTAAATATTTTCTCTCAAATTGGAATGATCATGCTCGTTGGACTAGTTACAAAAAACGGAATTCTAATTGTAGAGTTTGCTAATCAGAAACAATTGCTGGGACTGAAAAAAACGCCTGCAGTGATGGAAGCTGCTGTTGCTAGATTCCGGCCCATACTCATGACAAGTCTAGCGATGAGTTTGGGTGCGTTGCCTTTGGCCTTATCGCTGGGAGATGCTTCTACCAGCCGTATACCTTTGGGTATTGTAATTGTAGGCGGAATCTTATTTTCACTAATACTTACCTTGTTTGTTATCCCTGCAATGTATTCTTTCCTTTCCTCTAAAAAGAAAAAGAGTGAATTGGACGAATTGGAACAAACTCCTGAATCAATTTAAAATACGTTGGCATAATGAAAAAAAGTTGGTTAATAACAGTAATGATCGGATTGGCTTTGGTGCCTGCCCAACAATTATTTGCACAAAAAGTGTTAACAGTTGAAGAGGCTATTGCCACTGTGCTTCAAAATAATTACGACATTCAATTGCTCCGCAATGATTCAGCATCCTTTGCCCTTGATAAATCTTATGCCAAAGCCGCATTTTTACCAAGGGTCAATGCCAATACAGGGTTAGTATTTAACAATAATGATCAGCTTCAAAAATTTTCAGACGGGTCCAAAAAAGAACGCAATAACATCCTTTCCAATAACTTATCAGGTTCCGTTCAGTTAAACTGGATATTATTCAATGGCCATAAAATGGTAACCACCAAGGAAAAACTAAACGAGTTTGTAAAACTGGGTGATCTCACGATCAAAAACCAGATGATCACTTCTATTGCTGCATTGCTAGTAAACTATTATAATATTGTTCATCAAAAACAACAACTCAAGGCCATTGAGGAACAAATGAGCATCAATGAAGAGCGCGTGAAATTGGCGGAAAAAAAACTCAGTGTTGGATTGGGTGCAAAACCAGAGTTATTGCAGGCGAAAGTAGATTTAAATGCGCAAAAGTCAGCTAGGCTAAAACAGCAAACACTAATAGCCCAGCTAAAAGACCAACTCAATCTTTTAATGAATATTGCATCCAATATTGCATACGATGTGTCTGACAGTATTGTAATCAACAATCATATTTTACTTCAGGATATGATCAATGGTTTAGAAGCCTCCAGTCCATCTCTGCTGATGGCCAAAAAAAATATTGCTATTTCTCAACTGGTTTTG
>CANIMM010000199.1 GCA_947468255.1 Chitinophagaceae bacterium
AAACAATGGGAGAAGTATGATTTAAAAAAGATCCTGGAAAAAAACTGGACTGTACTTGGTCCAAAATTGCAAGGAAAGATATGGATATGGACTGGCGATATGGATGGGCTTTACTCCAATGTAGCAACAAGGTTTCTAAAAATGTTTCTCGATAAGACAGAGCATCCAAAATCAGATGCCAAAATATCCTTTACTGCTATGGCTGGTCATACCCAAGAATGGAGCGATAAAGCGGTGTTAATGATGGTTGCAGAAAAAGCTGCTTCTGGGCATAAGTAAATGACCGAATTAAATATTTCTTATTTGAGTTTACTACATGTTGGTGCACCAACATGTAGTAAACTCTTTTTTATAATAGGGGTGTCTCTAATTGATTGCAACGGTATTCCCTTGGGCCTCTTGTTTTATTTAGATTTGTTCATCTACAAATAGTACGATATTGAAATTGGTTTAAAAAACAACTGTTTGTATTACGATGGAAACTTGAGTGTCATTATTCAATCCCAGACAGTTTTCACATTTATTTTGCCAAAGTGGATTTAAGGTATCAGTCAGATAGCTTGTCAGTGCCCGTGGTGTTTCCATTATGGTGGATTGGATTTTGTTTAGCATCCTTTATTTTTTCTAAAAAGTCAATAGGAGTTAGCCCTTTAATTTTCTTAAAACTGCTGTAGAAGCTTGACCTTGATGGAAATCCTGATTTCTTGGCAATCCCGTTGATTGACAAGTCCAGGGCCATTTCCTCTTGAAGCAGTTTTGCGGCATATTCGATTCTTAGACTGGTCCTGAGATCAGTAAATTTTATTTTTAAAATATTCCTGAAGCAATACGAAATATGGTGGTGGGGAACTTTAAATTCAATGGTCAAGTCTGTCAACGAGAAATCTTCATTTAGGTAGGGTTTGTTCTTGTAAATGAAGGCTTCGATTTTACGACTTAATTCTTCGAACGGATTGGGATTGTCTAAATCTGCTGGATTGTTTTCGGTAGTTAGATTTTCCACTGGCGGATTGGTGGATAAATTACCACTGGGGGTAATTTTATTTTTTTCAATCCTTGGAACCCCATAAAGTATTTGAGGAAAGAGCAATAGGCTGGCAACCATGCATAGAAAAAAAATACCAGTAAAAGTATGTAAGGAAGAAGCTTCTAAATTAGAAACACTAAGCGGGCGGTTGGAAAAATAAAAAATTAAAAATAAAAAATTCAGGCATATTAAAGTGCTGCTTGAAACTAGGGTCAATAGAAATCGCCTAGATATTTTGTATTGATTATAAGGAGTTTCTTTAAAATCTTCTTTGGTAAATCTATGTTGGAATAAAATAATAAAAGATGCTATACAATAAATAATAATAAGAAAAGGCCTACTTACAAAAGCGATGAAAGGCGAGTATAAAGTATTCACATTCATCAATTTTAAATTATCAAGGTCATTTAAAAGGGATTGAACAGTATGTAGTTTGTATGCAAACGGCTGAAATAAATAGGAAGAAATCCCAATTAAATGAATAATAGCTGGAAAAAAATGAAAAATGTCCTTCCTGCAAAATAAAAATTTATCTGCTAAAGTGTTCCTAACATAAAAATAGAGCAGTGGCCCAATTAAGTACCATAGGGGCGAAAAATGTGTAAAAAAAATGGCGAGCCAGAAGGTAGATTTAACCTCCACCATGAAGTAATGCGTTAGGCTATAGGTGGCAAAACAAAAAAAATAGGCGGATAATAAAAGGGTATTCTTATTCCATCTATTAAAAAAAGCCATTATGACACAAAGAACAACAGTGGCAATTGAAAGGTAAAATAACATCTAATATATTGTTGCAAAAAAAGTTAATATGTAATAATATAAATAAATCTTGTGCAATTTAAGTTAAAATGATTCGCTTGTCCTAAAATCAAAAATGAAAACTTATCCAGCTTTTTTATTTCAGGACAACTTTTTAAACTAAAATCGCGTACTAGCTATTTTTTACTAATAATTTGCATCAATTCGTTTTGTAAATCATCGGAAAATAAGTAACTGCGAATGATGTCATTTTGGCAACAGTTATATTATTTTGTTATTTATGTTAAAAAAAAATATTGTATCATGAAATTATATCCCTTATTGCTCTTTTGTTTTATTTTTTTTTCATGTAAAAAAAGTGATGGTCCATCTGTTGAGTCTCTTTTAACTGGAACGAACTGGCACTTGACAGCTTACGCTGAAAATCAGGTTTCTAAATCCTTAACAGTTGCGCAGAAGCATTTTACTAAATCATATACTTCAAATAAAAATTTTAGAAGTAGTGATGGCTTTGTTGGAACATGGCAACTAAATAGTTCTAGTGAGTTAGTTGAAACCTATGCTAATTTCCCTTCTGGAGGATCTGTAATTCAGTCCAACTCAATTGTTACAATTACCTCCAAATCTTTAATACTTCAATATACTAGTAATGGTGTTCAAATTACGACTACTTACTCTGACGGCAATTAGCTTGTTGGTTGGCTGTCTGTCAGTGAAAGCTCAAATAACCATTCCCTATAGTATTGGAAGTTTTGGGAATACAGGAGTCGGTACTCCCATTTTTTCAGGTCCAGTAGCTCTTGACGGAAAAGCCTGTATTTATGTGGCTAACGGAATTCAAAATTTCTCCATTAATAGAGTGGGTATTTTTAAATCAAGCTGTTTGGTGGAAAATATGATTGAGGTACCCATTCATTTAGTTGGATTCCCTAACCCTGCTGTAAATAGTTATAAGGTAAAATTGAAGGAAAGGTCTGCCTACCCTGATTTTACCCCAATAACCCTCGAAATCATTGGCATGGACGGAAAATCACTATTTAGTTTCGCTACCAATATGGCCAATCTGAATGTGGGGTTTAATCTACCGATTCAACGGTTGGCGCCGGGTGAGCATATTGTTAAAGCAATCATTGCCAACAGTCAAATTTCAACCATTCAATTTTTAAAATCCAAATAATATGAAACGCATTATTTTCTATGTGATATTCTTGCTGTCCAATTTCATTACCAGTAAGCAGTTGCATTCACAAACAGCTGCACCCGATGGTGTAATTTTTCAGGCGGTGGCAACTGACCCTCAGGGGTATCCTGCAGCACATAGAACTGTTTATGTAAAGTCTTCTATTTTGCAAAGTACCGTTAGCGGTACGATTGTGTATAGCGAGACATTTCAGGTAGTAGCTTCTGCAAATGGTGTTTTTACAATCGTTATAGGAAAAGGTACCAAAGTTGCTGGTCCAGCTTCCATTACCAATATTGATTGGTCGGCAGGGCCATTTTTCCTCAACTTAAAAGTGGCAATTGAACCCTCTGTGCCAGTGGCCGGCTGGGTTGCTACCAACGCTTACATTGACATGGGAACATCTCAGTTTTGGTCAGTTCCTTACGCGTTAAATGCCGGAAATGTGGTGGGGATGAATTTGAAGATGAACATTGCCGATACAAGTACAATGCTGTCAAGTTACAGAACTAGTATAGCTGCTTTGTTGGCCGATACGTCGGCGAAATTCAGTAAATTAAATTTAAAGTTGAATACAGCAGATACGGCTGCCATGTTGTTGTCTTACCGAAATGCAATCAATGCATTGATAGCGGATACGGCCACCATTCAACCAAGATTGGCTGCCATCCTTGCTTCGATGCCCAATGTAACAGGCAAGTTAAATACAAGCGACACTGCCGCCATGCTGGTATCTTATCAAAATGCAATCAATGCATTGATAGCAGATACGGCCACCATCCAACCAAGATTGGCTGCCATCCTTGCTGCGATGCCCAATGTATTAGGCAAGTTAAATACAAGCGACACTGCCGCCATGCTAGTGTCCTATCAAAATGCAATCAATGCATTGAATGCAGATACGGCCACTCTGGTAGCAAGATTTAGTGAAAAAGTGAATATAGCGGATACGGCAGCAATGTTAGCAAATTATCGGACTGTGTTAAATAGTTTACCAACAAGTTATATCGCCAACGGATTAACCCAACAAGCCAATACCAATTTTAATATAAGTGGAAAGGCTATTATAGGCGGGGTTGCTACTATTAACGGGTTGACTTTAGGAAAACAAATAGGTTCTGGTTATGGCAATGTTGTGTTGGGGCAAAATGCATTGAAGAATAATACAACAGGTTATTCCAACTTAGCGATTGGTGATTCTTCCTTATTAAATAATACCTCCGGTTATAAAAATATTGCCATTGGTGATTCTACTTTGCTTAGCAACACAACAGGTGCTTCAAATATTGCTATTGGTCATACCGTATTGCAGTCATTAACGACAGGTAACAGAAATATTGGGATTGGACAAGCTGCATTGTTTTCCAATACAACAGGAGGTTCTAATACTGCCATTGGAAGAAGAACCCTAAGTTCAAACACAACAGGGTATGGAAATATTGCCATGTCAGATAGTGCGCTTTATTTGAATACAAGGGGTGGAAATAATATTGCATTGGGAATTAATACATTGCATTTTAATGATACAGCATCTAATAATATTGCAATTGGAAATAATTCACTTTATAATAATATAAGTGGTTGGCAAAATATTGCAATGGGATATTATTCGCTTAATAAAAACACAACAGGAAAAAACAATATTGCACTTGGTGCAAACATATTGGAAAACAACACAACGGGTAGTAGAAATCTTGCCATTGGATCTTGGGCTACACTACGATCCAATACAACTGGAGACGGTAATATTGCATTGGGTGGAAGTGCTTTAGGCGCAAATACAAGTGGTGCTTCAAATATTGCCATCGGTGACAATACGATGAAATTGAATACAACCGGAGGATATAATCTTGCAATAGGTGCTTATGGAACATTAAGTTCAAATACAACCGGAGGGAATAATATTGCACTTTCCTGGAATTCGCTTAATAGTAATACAACAGGAGGGAATAATATTGCTATTGGGGGTGGTTCATTACAATCAAATACAGTTGGAGAAAATAATATTGCATTGGGTGGAGGAGCCTTAGGGTCAAACACATCTGCTTCAGATAATTTAGCTATTGGGAATGGCGCGATGAGTGCAAATACAACGGGAGATAAGAACATTGCAATTGGATCTTGGTCTATTAGCAAAAATACAACCGGGGTAAATAATATAGGGGTAGGTGAAAGCGTATTGGTTGATAATTTATTGGGAAATAATAATGTGGGATTGGGGCAGGGGGCTTTGTGGTCTAATAAGTTCGGAAACGATAATGTTGCAATTGGTCAATCAGCAGGGTGGAATAATGATAGTAGTAAAAATACATTTATAGGTGCAAATACCAATATAGGCGGATCTACTCCATCTAATAGAATATTTAATTCTACCGCTATTGGTTACGGGGCAATGGTAAATGCTCCAAATACGATTCAATTAGGAGACAATGGGGTTACAGTTATAGGAGGTAGTGTTAGTTGGACAGCTGCATCAGATGCCCGGATAAAGAAAAATATCACAAATACTAAATATGGATTGTATACAGTAATGCAATTAAGACCTGTTGATTATAATTTAATCAGTAATAATTTGAAGCAGGTTGGGTTTATTGCTCAAGAAGTGCAAAAGTTAGTTCCAGAAGTTGTAACTGGAAAAGAGGGGGATTTAAAAAAAGGTGAATTTTTGGGCATTACCTATGCCAACCTGGTACCAATATTAACCAAAGGTATCCAAGAGCAGCAGCAGCAAATCGAGTCGCTGCAAACTCAATTAAGCGAATTGAAGGAGTTGGTAAATAAAATAGTTGCTGGTCAAAATAGTAGTAAATAGTAAATAGCCCTTCTACACTACGCTTTTATTGTAAGTCCGGTCAATTTTGGGCGTTTGAATGAGTTTAGTTCCATATGCGATGATAGCTTGGCATATGGAACTAAACTTTATAGAAAAAAAGTATCCTTTAATTTTTCAGTTCTCTAATCTT
>CANIMM010000200.1 GCA_947468255.1 Chitinophagaceae bacterium
ATGATATTGGTTTCCAATAACAATTTATTAATTTATTCGGATGCGGCTACCGATGGTTTTACCAATAATGAGGGAGGTACGATGCTGGATGAAAATCAACGTAAAATTGATCTGATTATTGGCAATGCCAATTACGATATAGGCCATGTGTTTAGCACGGGAGGTGGTGGGGTAGCTGGTTTGGGGGTAGTATGTGCAGCAGGGCAGAAGGCAAAGGGGGTTACCGGCTCTCCACTTCCTGCTGGCGATCCTTTTGATATAGATTATGTGGCACATGAAATTGGGCACCAATTTGGTGCCAACCATCCTTTTAATTCCATTACCGACGCTTGTAGCGGAAATGGAGTGCCATTTGCCAATGCAGAGCCGGGTAGTGGAAGTACTATTATGGCTTATGCAGGAATTTGTGGTACCGATAACCTGCAATCTAATAGTGATGCGCAGTTCCATGCCATTAGTTTAAATGAAATTTCTGCTTTTATTCTATCGGGTAATGGTAGCAATTGCCCCCAAGTTTCGGCTACGGGTAATTTGCCTCCTTTAGTTAGTGCTGGCCAGGATTATACCATTCCCAAATCAACTCCTTTTAGCTTAGTAGGCAGTGCTACTGATGCCAATGGGGATGCATTAACTTTTAGCTGGGAGCAAATCAATGTAGGAGGCGCATTTGGTATGTGGAATAATCCTTCGGGCAATGCACCCCTATTTCGTTCATTTGTTCCTCAATCAGTCCCCGTCCGAAATTTCCCTCAACTTTCAGATGTACTCAACAATACCACTTCTGTAGGGGAATTATTACCTACTTATGCAAGAACACTTGATTTCAGACTAACGGCTAGGGATAATCGCGCAGGGGGAGGAGGTATATGTTTTGATGAAATGGCCATTACGGTAAATGGAACTACCGGTCCTTTCCTAATTACCTATCCATCTGCTAGTGGAATAAGCTGGTTTGTAAATGATTTTAAAACAATTCTGTGGAATCCATCAGGAACAGAGGTTTCGCCAATCAATTGCTCCAATGTAAAAATTGAGTTGTCATTAGATGGCGGAATAAGTTTTCCAATAGTAATTGCAGCTAGTACTCCCAATGACGGCACGGAAGAAATACAAGTTCCTAACAATGTAACTTCATCTGCAAGGATAAGAATAAAGGCGGTGGGTAATGTTTTTTATGACATTTCCAATACCAATTTTTCTATTCAAACGCCAGCTACAGCTGGATTTGTATTCAATACGCCATCGCCGGTGAATGTGTGCAGTGTAAACAGCGGAGCCACTAGTTTGCATACCGCTTCTCTGAATGCTTTTTCAACGCCTATCAATTTATCAGCATCCAACCCACCTGCTGGAGCTACCGTACAGATTAGTAAAAACCCGGTTATGCCTGGAGATTCTTCCATCATAACACTCGCTAACACAGCTGGTTTGGCAGCAGGGGTTTATAAAATTTCGGTTACGGGTGTGGCAGGCAGCATTACTAAAACCACCATACTTTCATTTGTAATTAGTTCACTTCCTGGAACGCCCTCTAATCTTATTGCCCCTTTTAACAATGAGATCGGTGTATCAACCTTACCTTCTTTTAATTGGTCAAAAGTTTCAGGGGATGCAATGTATACGCTGGATATTTCAACTGTATCCAACTTTTCTTCCGTCATTCAATCTGTTTCTGCAATTACAATTTCTCCTTTTGTATTGCCTTCGGCTCTTGCAGAAAATACCCTTTATTACTGGAGGGTATCAGCATATAATAATTGTGGCAAAGGGAATTATTCTACTATTGGGGTTTTTAAAACTGGATTAGCCACCTGTAAATACAGTACGGATGTCCCTAAATTTATTTCCTCCTATGGAACGCCTACCCTTAATTCAACTTTGACGATACCTGCTCAATCGGGGGTAACTATTAATGACCTTAACGTGGTGGGTTTGTCAGGTAGTCATTCCTATATAAATGATCTTACTGTTACACTTACGAGTCCTGCAGGAACAAAAGTGATTTTATTTGATACCATTTGTAATAATGAGGCAGATTTTAACATCAATTTTGATGATGAGTCCTCGCTTACAGATATCCCCTGTCCTCCGATTGGCAATCAAACTGTTAGGCCCCAGCATCCACTCTCAGCCTTTGATGGGGAGAGTAGCACAGGAATATGGAAACTTACCATTAAGGATAATTATGACCAGGATGGAGGGAATTTAAATGCATGGGGGTTGGTTATCAATAGTTGTTCATTTATTGCCACACCCATTTTACTTTCTGCAGTGCCTTGGAGTGAGCTGTGTCCACCGTTTTCAAATACTTCACTTACTTCAAATATTACAGGATCTAATTACCAGTGGCAGGTGAATAAGGGAAGTGGATATACTGCTGTTAGTAGTGACATTAATTTTTCGGGGGTAAATACTGCCGTGATGCAAATTAATAATGCACCTTCCTCTTGGAATGGTTACCAATTTAGATGCTTGGTGGATGGAAATACAGGTACAGAATTTACGTTAGGATTTACGAGTGTGTGGAATGGTTCTGTGAGTTCAGCATGGGAAAATGCTGCCAATTGGAGTTGCAATACAGTGCCAGATAAATATACCGACGTTATTATTCAATCAGGTACAGTGGTGGTTAATTCTAGTGCAGTTTGCAGAAGTATCAATGCCAGCATAGGCTCAGTGGTAACAGTCAATTCAGGGTTTGCAATTACTGTTGCACATTAAATATTTTTTGCATCAGTAAGAAGATCTGCCTAAAAATGCCATCTTACAAAAGCCTCCATTGCAGCAAATTTGGTTAATCCCAATTTTGCATACAAGTCTGCGGTATTGCTATTTCTTTCTTCCGCTCTTTGCCAAAACTCCCTGCTGTCATCACCTTGGAATGGCACCATGTCTTTTTGAGACTGATGAATAAAGATTCCATTTCTTTTTTTCATTACCTGATCTGGGCTCATAGGGATCGCCATTTCTATTTCAGAAATATCCCATTCCTGCCAGGCGCCCTTGTAAAGCCAAACCCAACAATCCTTCACCCACTCGTCACCTGCTGCTTTGATTCTTTTAAAAGATTCAAAAATAATGTCAAGGCAAACTTTGTGTGTGCCATGTGGATCAGCAAGATCACCTGCGCAAAATACCTGGTGAGGTTTTAGTTCCCTAAGTAAGGCCATGGTTATTTGTACATCTTCCTCACCCATCGGCTTTTTTTGAATGGTTCCAGTTTCATAAAAGGGAAGATTTTGAAAATGGATTTGTTTAGCTTTTAAACCTACATATCGGCAGGTTGCCTTAGCTTCACATCTTCTTATTAATCCCTTGATTTGCCTGATCTGGTCAGTATCCACCTGGTTTGGTTTTTTATCCTCTAGAAAGCTGCTAGCCTTTTCTAAAATAGCGGATGAAATCCGGTTGTCGATACCACTCAATTCTTCAAAACCTACTGCGAAATCAAGAAATCGAGTTACAAATTCATCCGTTACAGCTATGTTTCCACTAGTTTGGTAGGCGATATGCACCTCGTGACCCTGGTCATGTAAACGCATAAAAGTTCCTCCCATACTGATAATATCATCATCGGGGTGGGGGGAGAAAATTAGTACTCTTTTGGGCTGAATTTCACATCTTTCAGGATGACCGGGTATAATTGCATTTGGTTTACCTCCCGGCCAGCCGGTAATACTGTCTCTCAACATATAGTATACCTGTAAATTAATTTCATAAGAATCCCCCTTTTCGGCAAGTAAGTCTCCTAGTGAGTAATCATTGTAATCTTTATTGGTAAGCATCAATATAGGCTTGCCCGTTTTTAGTGCCATATGGATTACGGCTTTTCGAATTATTATAGGAGACCATTCAATTTCACCGGTAAGCCAGGGTGATTTGTTTCTGGTTAATTCGGTAGCAGCCTGTTCATCAATTACAAAAATACAATCAGGGTGAGTTTGCAGTAGACTGGCAGGTACTTGTTCAGTTACATCCCCTTCCACTGATTTTGCAACAATACTTGATTTCATTCCCCATGCAAGCAAAATAATTTTTTTAGCATGCATTATGGTACTTATTCCGGCAGTAATAGCCAATCTAGGCACTCGGCTAATATTTTGAAAATCTTTTACGTTGGCAATTCGAGTTGAATTTTCTAGATTTACCAGCCTTGTTTTTGAATAAATACTTGAGCCAGGCTCATTAAAACCAATATGTCCATTATTGCCAATTCCTAATATTTGAAGGTCGATTCCACCCACCGATTCAATTGTTTTTTCCAATTCCTCGCAATGTTTTTTTATATCCTCTTTTTTCCATTTCCCATCAGGTATATGAATATTTTCAGGTTTAATATCAATGTGTTTGAAAAGGTATTGATGCATAAAACTCCAGTAGCTTTGAACAGCTTCTCGCTCTAATGGGTAGTATTCATCTAAGTTAAAACTGATTACATTTTGAAAACTCAATCCTTCCTCTTTGTGCATTCGAACCAACTCTCTATATAAACTGATAGGGGTAGATCCGGTGGCTAGTCCCAAGACACAATTTTGTCCCATCGATTGCTTTTGCTGAATGAGCTTCGCAATTTCACCCGCAGCGAATATGGAACCTTCTTGAGGGGTAGCGAATATATGTACCGGTATCTTTTCAAATGACTCAACCATTGTTACAATATTTAAGGATTTGCTTTGCCTATAATTTGAATGCGAATTTAAGCCGAATTTTATAAATGGCATCAATTAGCAAAATGATTGGGTACCCGCTCCATCGACCGAATTTACTTTAACTGAAACATTGGAGGGCTTTACTAAGCTATAAATTGATTTATTTTAATATACCGATGTTAAACATTTTAAAACATTTATCATATAAATCCTTGCCAAACGTATAATTATGGTAATTTCGGCTTTGTAAAATTTAACTTATGAGTATTGGATGGATAATTTTTATAGTAGCAACAATTGGTTGGCATATCGGAATGTTTGGAATGTTTAAAAAAGCAGGGATTGATGGATGGAAAGCCCTGATCCCATTTTATAATACCTGGTGCATTGTTGAAAAAATAAAATTGAAAAAATGGTGGTTCTTTTTTCAATTGGTACCAATTGCTGGGCAATTCGTTACCATTTGGATTACCATTAAATGGGTAGAGCACTTTGGTCGTTTTGATTTTTTGCATCACGCCATGACCGTTTTCTTTCCTTTTATCTATTTCCCCCTTCTTGGTTTTTCTAAAAATGAAAAGTTCGCTGGGGAGTTGGTAGTTAATAATTATAGAAAATCTGCTTCTCGGGAATGGATCGATGCTGCAGCATTTGCTATCGTTGCTGCCACACTCATTCGTACTTTTGTATTTGAAGCATATACCATCCCAACTCCTTCCATGGAAAAGACACTGTTGGTGAATGATTTTTTGTTTGTCAGTAAATCGGCTTACGGCCCTCGAATTCCTAACACGCCAATCGCAATGCCGTTTGTACACCATACGATGCCTTGGGTAAATGCTAAATCCTATTCTGAGTGGATAAAAATACCATATACAAGATGGTTTTCAAAGAATGTAACTAGAAATGATGCTGTAGTATTCAATTTTCCTGCCAATGACACTTTGATCAACGATGAAGAAAATTTCGGTTCAAAAATTACCTATTACCAAGCTGTTAGAGAGATGGGCAGAGAAAGGGTTTGGCAAAACTATGGTGATCTTATCATTTCCCGCCCAGTTGATAAGCGTGAAAATTTCATAAAACGTTGCGTGGCCATTGCAGGCGATACACTTGAAATTAAAAATGCTGTTTTGTACCTCAATGGTGTAGCGCAGCCTTTTCCTGCAGAATCAGAGCTTTATTATACTGTTCAATCAAGCAGTCCGTTGGATGAAGAGCAGCTCCAGTCTTTTGGAATACACACCGACCCTGATCTGCATGAATTCATGG
>CANIMM010000201.1 GCA_947468255.1 Chitinophagaceae bacterium
TAAATATCTGCGTCTTTTAGTTTTTCTGCGGTTTTAAAAGCCGATACTTTGTTTATCAGTGTTTTGTTACTCATCGATTTGTTTTAAAGTGTTTTTTTTACGCTGAATACTATTTAAAATTAAATAAATATTGTTTGTAAAAGTTCCTTTTTAAGAGAGGGCCAAGTTTAGCCTTTACTCCTTAAATTTTATACCATGGCAAAGTTAAGTTTATTTTTTTGTTACCATTCTTTGTTAGCAGTAAAAGTTACATATATAATTTTATTAAATATAGTGCTATTTTCAATGTAATTTGCTAGTATAAGTGTCAATGTTGGTTATAGTAATCCAGCTATTGGTAATTGTATGTTACCGGTTCTTTGGGTTGTTCATCTTTTTAGCATTGCCGGCTTTTTTGGTTCCCTGTCTTCAATTCAGTTAAATTGCATTGAATTTTAGCATACAATGAAATATTATATTATAGCCGGCGAGGCTAGTGGCGATTTGCATGGCAGTAACCTTATCAAGGAACTCAAGCTACTTGATACTGCTGCCGATATCCGCTGTTGGGGTGGTGATAAAATGCAGGCGGCGGGTGCCACCTTGGTAAAACATTACTCAGCGTTGGCTTTCATGGGATTTATTGAAGTGCTAAAAAATCTGCGGACTATTTTTAAAAACCTGGCTGATTGTAAAGCTGATATTACCCAATATCAACCTGATGCATTGGTGTTGATCGATTACCCTGGTTTTAATTTACGAATAGCAGCCTGGGCCAAAAGAAATGGCCTGCGCGTGATCTATTACATTTCTCCCCAGGTATGGGCCTGGAAGGAAAGTAGGGTGAGAGGTATCAAAAAAAATGTAGATAAAATGCTGGTCATTTTACCTTTTGAAAAAGATTTTTATAAAAACTGGGGTTTTGAAGTGGAATATGTGGGGCATCCTTTGGTAAAAGTGGTGGATGAGTTCATAGCCAATCATAGCGTTTCGGAACCTGCCGCCCATTCATTTTTGAATAGTTCCAATGTAGCCATCCATACTCCGGTGATTGCCATTTTGCCCGGAAGTCGCCAACAAGAAATACTGACCAAATTACCCATCATGCTGTCGGTGGCAAAGCATTTTCCGGATTATCATTTTGTAGTGGCAAAGGCCCCGGGCATAGAAGATGATTTTTATGATGCATTGTTGGCACCTTACCAAAATGTTTCTGCGGTAATTGATCAAACCTATGCCTTGCTGCTGGAGGCAAAAGCAGCACTTGTTACCAGTGGAACTGCCACCCTTGAAACCGCTTTATTTGGCGTGCCCGAAGTGGTTTGTTACAAAGGCAGCGCGATTTCTTTTTTTATCGCCAAGCGGCTCATTACCATTCAATACATCTGTTTGGTGAATTTAATTATGAATAGGGAAGTGGTAAAGGAATTAATTCAGGAGCAACTGACGGAGCAAAACATTACTGCCGAGTTGAAAAAGATTTTATCCGATGCTGGAAAGCAGTCGCAACTAAAGGAAGATTATACTGCTTTAAAGTATTTATTGAGCCAAGGGGGAAATGCATCGGCTAATGCTGCCAGTAGTATCTATCGTTTTTTACAACCCTAATCGTCCCCTTCGTTATAGCACAGCGCTTTAAAAGGTTCGTTAGTTTCTAAATAATTTGATAGCAAGAATTACCATTGCCGCTAGAAAAAGCAGGATGGATATTCGGTTAATTCCATGCATATATTTTACAAACTGCGAATTGGGTGTAGCGGGATCTTTTTTCTTTAAGTAAAGGTATTGTGCCACCTGGTTCCATATGCCCATAAGTAAACTATTTAATGTTGCAAAATCACATTTTATACTACAATATAAAAAAGATTTTGTTCAAAATACATCAATCCTGAAATAAAAATTTCCTATTTCGTTTTTACAATATGGCAGCATGAATAAAATGGTCGTGGAATTACGAAGTATTGACCATTCAATTTTCGATTTGCATCAAGATATTCTAGAAGCCTTTCCTAGAAGTTGGGTCACCGATTAGCAGCAATCGGAACAGGGAGTTCAAAACTACTGATCCATAGTGCATTTTTTATTTCTACTGTGAGTTCCGAGCCATTGATGGCTAAAAAATCTCGGCATAAGTGTAGGCCCAGTCCTGAATGTTGTTGCCCATTTCCAGTGGCAGGTTGCACCAGCTTACCCTGCTCAAAAATCGGTGCTAAATTTTCGGGAGAATACGGGTGGCTATTGCTGACGGAAACCAATACCAAGGTTGGCTGATCGGGGCGTTGATAGCAATCAATGAGTACCTTGCCCTCTGGGGTATTATATTTTATAGCGTTGTCGATCAGGTTTCTCAGGATTATTTTCAATTGTTCTCGATCAATCAATACCCTGGCAGAATTACAGTTGATGGTGACCTGAATTGATTTTTGGATGATTGAGAGCGTGTATAAATTTAAGGTTTCAGCTAGCATATCCGAAAGATCAACCAATTCTGGATTCGGCTTGTTTTGGACAAGTTGCATGGCCGACCATTTTATGAGGTTATGCATGGTATTGGCAATTTCACCAATACTTAATTTTACTTGGGTAATTTTTAGCTTACTTTGGTTAGGTTTAATAAGTCCGCTTTCCATTAGCTCCAAAATGCCTAGTGTGTTCACCAGCGGCATGCGCAAGTCGTGCGAAATGCTAGCTAGTATTTTATCCTTTATCTGGTTGCTATTTAAAAGGTCCATGGTTCTTTCGGCAACAGTTATTTCCAGCTCTTCTTTTTTGGCAGTTACTATGTACAATGATTGTTTTTGTAATTCAATTTTTTCTTTTTTTAGTACATTAAAACTGTGACCTAAAAAAAAGGACAACCAAAATAATTCTAATGACAACCCAAATTGTGGAAGTTGCATGATGAATAGGCTGAAGGGCAGCAGTTTGATAATTGCTAGGGTAAATATTAATAAGGTACCCAAAAAAAGCCCCCATCCGATTAGAAAAAATTTAGCTAGTTTATATCCATTCTTATAGCTGTTAGCCGCCATCACAATCACCAATAGGAGAAAAGCAAAACTAATGAGTTGGGTACCCTTAAGGGCAATCTGATAATATCCTAGCAGGTTAGCAGCAATGTTGACTGCAATTGCGGCCTGTAAAAATTTGCTCGTCTGCACCATCCAACGATCCATTGATTTATTAAGAAATGACCTAGAAAAACTGATGGCAAAGAAATACCCGAGGTTACTGATACTAAAAGCATAGCTAGCGATCCAATTAATAATGGAGCGGTTAAATAAATGAGCTAATCCTCGGATGTATAAAAGGATATAAGCTGCAGAGAAACCAACAAAAAGTATATAATATAAATAGATCCTTAGTCGAGTAGTTAGCCAAAATAACAGGTTATAGATAAATAATGCGATAAATATACCTGCAAAAAGTCCTTCCTCAAGCAGGTGACTATTCATTTTTTTTTCCATCGCCCCACTGGTACCAACAAATAAAGGAATAACTAGGGTATTGTTTGATTTGAACCGGATCCATATCCTTGTTTGCTGGTCAAAAGCAGGCAGATTGAATACATAAAAAGGTTTTTGTTCGATAGCATCCCAATGGTCAATCTTATGCCCCGCCGATAATGCCTGCCATTGATTTTGGTATTGGTAGTAGAGTTGGATACTGTCAATATTACTATTGGCAATCGCCAGTTGTAGTGGTAATTGGGTAGTATTGGCAATAGAAAGCTGGCACCAGATGGCTGCTTTGGTGAGGCCGTAATTAAGGATGGGGCCATTGTCAGTAGCCAAGTGGAAGCTATCGGTATCGGCAAGGTCTTGATAGGTTAGTTTACCACTGGTATCGGCAAACCATTTTGCAGTTTCCATTAAATTATAAATGGCACTTCGATTATCGACATGCAGCTCCTGGGCCTGTAGGCTTCCGCTTAAAATTAGGCAGCTAAGCCATAATCCAATAAAGGTAGCATGCGTACTCATTTTTTTTGCGAGCATTTTACTAATTCAACCCTTGTGTTGATATTGAGTTTGAGGTAAATGTTTTTCATATGGTACAAAATGGTATTGGGGCTCAGGTTTAATTGGTAGGCAATTTCTTTATTGCTAAGGCCCTTTACTACTAATTCAGCAATGCCATTTTCTTTTGGGGTAAGTTTTTTTGACAGTATAGGGGAGCTGTTTTTATTTTTTGGCACCATGGTTTTGAAGGCAGCCCCGCTGATGGCCGGCTGTTTGAACTGTACCATGTTGATTACTTGGGTATAGATCCCACTTAGGCTTTCTGTTTTTAATAAGTAGCCGTCTGCACCATTTGCAAAAGATTCGTGTATCCGTTCCTGGCTATCTTCCAGCGTAAGCATTACTACCAACATGCTAGGGTTAAATTCTTTTATCAGCTCAATAGCCTCGCAACCCATTTGTCCTGGAAGGTGTATATCCAATAGCAATACATCTGGTATTGCAGCAGCTGGGGTATTCAAATATTTTATCGCTTGTTTCACGGAGTTAGTTTGCATGCAGACAGAAAAGCAATTGTCTTTTAGCAAATAGGTGGCAAGATTATTTGAAAACAACAGGTCATCTTCAATGATCCCAATCTGGCAAGTTGCCGCATTTAGTGGATATGGTATAGACATGTTGGATTTTATTGGAACATTGAAATTACAATTTTTTGAGCGTATTTACTATCTACTTTGGAATTTCTATTAAACAGAAGCCTTGCAATTGTTGATGGTAAAGTTCTTACAGAATAGCGAGACACTATCCCACAAGTTTATGTGGGGTGCAGATGGTTTTAAATAGCTCAATTTTATCATTCAATATTCCTGAATAACCCAAATAGGCATCATGGTTAACAATATTCAATTTACTAGTTTTCAAACGTACTTGAAAAATACTAGTTTTTCAGCAGGTAAAAGGGTTAGCTTTTTTTGCTACCTACCAGTCTTCATTCTCTTCCTTCTAATCTTTTTTCAGGGGGTCAGTTATTCACAAACCGGCTTTCCATCCATTATCAATGTTGCCGGCAAAACGACTGCAATAGGGAATTATCATTTTGACTGGAGTGTGGGTGAATCGGCTGCCATTACTACCATGGGATATGCTAATCTGCTTGTAACCAATGGACTGCTGCAATACCAAGTAGAAAACCAGCCGGAAGCCAATATGGTCGCCAACTTTTTACCCGATGAAATCAGGGTGGGTCCCAATCCTTTGAAAGATATATTGGATATTAATATCCTTCATGCTAGCAAGGGTAAACTACAGCTTGAATTATTGGATGGCAGAGGCAATAAAATAAAAGAAATTCAGCTCAACTATACCGGCATGGGCGCACTAGAAAAATGGAACCTTAGCGGCTTACCAGCAGGACAGTATATTGTAAATATCCGGCAAACACACCCTGTTACTGGAAAATTAACGAAAAAAGGAGCGTATCGGATAGTGAAGGTTAACTGATTTTTTAACTGATAACTGGTTAACTGAAAACTGAAAGGTTTTAAATGCTAGTTGAAAAATGGATAAATGAAAAATGGATAAATGAATAATGGATAAATGATAACTGGTTAACTGAAAACTGAAAGTTCTTCAATGATAGTTAAATAATGGATAAATGATAATCGGCCTAAACCCTAAACATCTAAACTCCTAAACCTCTTAACCCCTAAACCAACTAACCAATGCAACCAATATCTCCCCGCACATACAAAGTAATTTTTCTTGTCATCCTATTAGCCATCGGCTTTGGTGTTTTTGCGCAGGCGCCTAATTTATTGAACTACCAGGGGGTAGCTCGCAATGCGGTGGGTAATCCATTGCCCAACCAGGCGATGAATCTTCGATTGTCTGTTCATAATCTTTCA
>CANIMM010000202.1 GCA_947468255.1 Chitinophagaceae bacterium
GAAATGTGGGCAGAGTAGGGTTCGAACCTACGTACACTTACGTGAACAGATTTACAGTCTGTCGCCTTTAACCACTCGGCCATCTACCCAAAATATCTGAAACTAATAATAATATTTATTTCAAATGTTCAGAGCCGAAGAAGGGAGTCGAACCCCCGACCTGCTGATTACAAATCAGCTGCTCTACCAACTGAGCTACTTCGGCTTACATATAAGAACTGTCCATGTAAAATTGGTAGCCGGTAGGCATCCTTATTTTTTGGATGGCAAAGGTAGGTATATTTGATTAAATCTGAAATTTTGAAATAGATTTTTTAAAAAAAAGTGAAAATTAAAGATACCCCCACCCTTACCCCAATAAAAAAGCCCCCAAAATGGGGGCTTTTTCTATGCTGCGAGCATTTCTTTTTTTCGTTTTATTTGAAGGATCACTGAATCGAGTGCCTCATCAAAACTCTCTTCGAATGATTTTGAAGAATGCTTGACAAAAATATCACACTTTGGAATATGTACATTGATCTCAGCTACCTTGTCCTTGATATTGTGTACAACATTATCAAGTTTCAAATACACTTCCACCTTTGTTATCCTGTCGTGAAATTGCTGGAGCTTTGAAATTTTCTTTTCTACGTAAGAAACTAACTTTGAATCTGCTTCAAAATGCACTGTCTGAATGTTTACGTTCATGGCGATCTAGTTTTATAGTGAGTGAACAATTGTGTGAAAAATAATCAATCCTGTAAAGTCATAGGCGATATAATTTAGATTTAATAGCCTCTTATTTTACCATTACAAGTTAGTTCATTCAAACTTAAATTACAAAAAAAAGAAATGCCATTTTACGAAACAAATTATCCGCTGTATTATTGGCTATAGCGCGACTTAGGCCTTGGGATGGGCTTTTTTATACACATCTTTTAGCTTCTCGATCGTATTATGAGTGTATATCTGCGTTGCAGCAAGACTGCTATGACCCAATAATTCTTTTACAGCATTTAAATCCGCACCATTATTCATTAAATGGGTGGCAAATGTGTGTCTCAAAACATGGGGACTTTTTTTACCGATAGTGGTTACCGATGATAAATATTGCCTTACTACATTATAAACATATTTTGGATACAACCCTTTCCCCTTGGCATTAACGAGTAAAAATACACTGTCAAAATGATCAAACTGGCTTCTTTTAGCCTCCTGGTAAGATTCGATTAATAAAATCAGCTCTTTACTTACTGGAAGCACCCGCTCTTTATTGCCTTTTCCCACCACTTTAATATTCCTATTACTGATGTCAATCTGTGATTCTCGAAGGTTTACCAACTCTGCCTGCCGCATTCCAGTATTATAAAAAAGCTGTAACAATAGCCAATGGGTTTTCCCTTCCCAATTATCGGGAAACTCAACATGGGAAAACAAGGTATGGATATCCTTTTCATCAACATATTGCGGCAAGCGCTTTTTTACCTTGGGTGAAATAATCGTCGCCATTGGACTAGTCAGTACCGCACCCTGCTTTAACTGGTATTTAAAAAAAGACTTGAGGGATGATATTTTACGATTAAGCGATTTAGACTCCATGCCGGATTCTTTCATTTCCGCCAGCCAACTTCTCACAAAAGAAGCATTGATTTCATCGGTTTTTGTACTGCCAAATTTTATTTCTATAAAATCAAAGAAACCAGTAAGATCGTTCTGATAGGAAACAATGGTATGGGGGGAATACCTTTTTTGAAAGGTAAGGTGATTTAGAAACTCCTGTATATCGGATGGATGAGTTAGCGGCATAAAAAAAACTGATATCCAAAGTTACTGGATATCAGTTTAAAAATATTAAGAACGTGTATAACAGACTAAACGTCTATTTTTCCACTTGCAATATTCTGCTTGTAAACTGCTTTCAAAACTTCTGTACGACGTCTGATAGAGGGCTTGATAAAAGCCTGACGCTCTCTTAACTGAAGTAACACACGGCTTTTTTCGAATTTCTTCTTATACTTTTTAAGCGCCTTGTCGATGTTTTCGCAATCTTTAGAATCTATTATTAACATTTGATATACCTCCTTTGGTAGTTTTTTTTAGAAGTGCAAAGATAGAAGAAATATTTAAATTTCAAAATCCAAATAATAAAAAAAGTAAATTTGTGTCATGTTTACAGGAATTATTGAAAATACAGGGGTAGTTACCGACATTATATCGTCCGGAAATAATATCAGTTTTTGGATTGAATCCACTATTTCGGATGAGCTTACTATTGATCAAAGCGTTTCCCACAACGGGGTCTGCCTTACTGTAGAGGAAATTCACCATGGCCAGCATAAGGTTACCGCAATACAAGAAACCCTACAAAAAACAAATCTGAATCATTGGAAAAAAAATTTGGTCGTCAACCTAGAAAGATGCCTTCAAATGAACGGTAGGCTAGATGGTCACCTTGTTCAGGGCCATGTAGATACGATAGCAAGCTGTATTGAAATAGTAGAAAAAGGCGGGAGTTGGGAATATTTATTTCAATTTGATGCCAAATTTGCTTCTTTAGTAATTGAAAAAGGATCCATTACCATCAACGGAATTAGTCTTACTATTTTCGATTTGACAAAAAATTCATTCCGAGTGGCCATTATCCCTTATACTTTCGAGCATACCAATATGCAATACCTATCAATCGGGGATGAAGTAAATATAGAATTTGACATGATTGGGAAATATATAAATAGGCTGATGGAATTGAAATAACCATTTAGATCTTCAAATCTAAAGAGGAATTTTGCCATTTTTCATCTTTCAATATCAATCCCTTAAATAGCCTTTCCTTTCATTGCATTACTCACTACCATGTCCATTACCCGCTCCGCATAAGGTCTGGATAAATCATTTAATGCTTCAATTTTGCTGTGAACCAAATCTTTATCATTCATGGTAAGGGCTAGCTGCAATGCTTGCATAGCCGCGGCGGTAAGTACCAGCTCTTGTTTGGTCAATAAGGTAGCATTTTTTTGAATAAATTTTTCGGTGGTCGATAGTAATTGTTCGCCTTCTGTACTTGCTTCTATCAGTGCCCTAGTTGCAATATCTTCCTTTGCATGTGTGATGGAATCCAGCAACATTTGCTCCAATGTATCATCCGTTAAATCCAGCTGAGACCTTACTTCGATACTTTGCGCTACGCCACTACGCAACTCCTTGGCCTTAACCACCAATATACCATCCGCATTCAGTAAAAAACTCACTTCCACTTTAGGTAATCCCGCTGGCATTCCTGGAATGCCCGTTAAATTAAATTCAGCTAGTTTCCGATTATCTTTCACCATATCCCTTTCCCCCTGAAATACCGATATTTTTATCCCTCCTTGGCCATCCTTATAGGTAGTATACTGTCGGGCAATAGAATGGGGGATTTTAGCATTCCTTGGAATCAATACATCCATTAGTCCTCCCATTGTCTCTATTCCTAAGGAAAGGGGCGTAATATCCAAGAGTAAAAATTCTTTGTTATTCCCAGCCAAAATATCCGCTTGGATAGCTGCTCCCAAAGCAACCACTTCATCCGGATTCACTGTATCGTTCACCTGTCTGCCAAAAAATTGGCTAACCTGCTCCTTTACAAATGGAACCCTAGTTGAACCACCTACCATTACCACTACCTCAACAGCGCTAGCTTGCAATGAAGCATCTTTTAATGCAGCTTTACATGAACCGATGGTTTTAGCAACCAATGGCTCAATCAGGTCATTAAAAACAGCGCGAGTGATAATGAGCTTATCCCCATTCAGCTCCTCTTCAAAAACATCATTGCTAGACATGTATATTTTGGCTGCTTCCGCCTTCAGTCGAATAGCCTGTGCTAATTGTTGATTCAACCTTAGCTCATCTTCTGTTATTCCTGATTGCTGCAACCAATACTTTACAATCAAATTATCCATGTCATCACCCCCCAAATAGGTATCCCCATTGGTAGCAAGCACTTCGAAAATTCCATTGCTGATTTTTAAAATGGATACATCAAATGTTCCACCACCCAGATCATACACAGCAATTGTTTTCTCCACCGATTTGTCTAACCCTAGTCCATAAGCGAGACTTGCTGCAGTGGGTTCGTTAATAATACGCAATACATCTAAGCCAGCTAACTTACCGGCATCTCTAGTTGCTTGCCTTTGTGCATCATTGAAATATGCTGGAACCGTAATAACCGCCTTGTTGACCGGTGTCTTTAAAATGTGCTCTGCTCTTTGTTTTAATTCCTTTAAAATAAAGGACGAAAGCTCAACCGGGGAATAAAATTTATTGCCCACCTGAACTTTTACTAACCCTTCCTTATTGTCATCAATTATCTTGTAAGAAAAAAAAGAAGCGTTGTCCTTGATATCGTTATAGGATTTTCCAATCAAACGTTTCGCCGAAAAAATGGTATGTTGAGGTTCAGTAATCAGTTTTTCTCTAGCAGCTTCTCCAACAGTAATATTTCCAAATTCATCAAAATAAATAACAGAGGGTACCAATGAAGCGGTATTGTGCTCCTTTAATGCAATAGGCTCTTTTGTATCGGGATGGATGACAGATACCAAACTATTGGTTGTTCCTAAATCAATGCCCACAATAATTTCTTCTTTTTGCAAACTGCCGGTTGCTATATTGATTCCAATCTTTGCCATACAATCAATTCCCTGGTTAAAATGTAATAAAATGAATTATTTTAGGATTGCAAAAATAACAATTAAAGCAGGTGGATGTTTATTGAGATGGCTCCTAGCCTTTCGAAATAGGAAATTAATTCCTTCAAATTTGAGCTGCTGTCAGAAAGCTTTTGAACAGTTAAGCTAAAGGAATGCAAATAAGTGATTGCGCTATTTTACCTTTTTGATCACCTCTACTTTGACCTTCACCAGTCCATAGGACATAAATCCCAATTTTTTAGCCGCTTTTTTTGAAAGATCCACCAAACGGTGCATCTTGGGATGTAGCCGGTCATTTACTACCACCTCTACAAATTTGCCATTTAACAGATTGGTAACCTTTAGCCATGTACCTAATGGCAAAACATTGCATGCACAGGTCATTTTATCCTGACTGAATATTTCCCCACTTGCAGTAGGTCTTCCATTAAATTTATCTGCATAAAAACTTGCCACCCCATATCTAATATCTCTGGACGATGAATGACTTGCCTTCTTATTTTGCTTGACTTTTTGTTGAGCAATAGATAGGGAACAATAAAAAAAACTGGCAATAACCATTATGCAATACAAAGGTTTATGCAGTCCACTTGATTTAAACAATAATTTATTCATACAAATTAATTAAATATTGCAACACTTACCTGAAAACACTTTCATCAATTCAACTAACTTTATAAACCAAAAAATAGCAGTGCATATAATCCTGAAATTTACACTGAGCATTCCATTGTACCTATTTTTCCCATCATTTGATGGTTCGAGTAATTTGTTGCTCCAATATCATCAAGTCTGCTAGCACAAATGCAGTAACTGCCTCCAAAACAACGGGAACCCGCAATGCAATGCATAAATCGTGCCGTCCCTTAACAGAAAAATCTTCAACCATCCCTGTTTCAACATTAATAGTTTGCTGCACTTTGGGAGTCGAAGAAGTGGGCTTGATGGCAATTCTGAACACTAGTTCATTACTGTTGGTGATGCCCCCCACTATGCCTCCTGCATGGTTGGTAGTGGTTTTGCCATCCATTCGCTCAATAGAATCATTGTGGTCGCTACCAAACATCTTGGCCGCAGAAAACCCTGTTCCAAATTCTATACCCCGCACAGCAGGAATTGAAAATACGGCATGACTGATCAAAGATTCAGCAGAATCAAAAAATGGCTCTCC
>CANIMM010000203.1 GCA_947468255.1 Chitinophagaceae bacterium
ATGGGGTTGAAAATAACTGGCAACTGCGACTGATAATTTTACCGCTGCAGCGATACCAACAATAAAGGCAATGAGTGAAAAAAGGGCAATGATTAATCCCTTCTTGTATCCCTTGAAAAGGGCAATAACAATAACAATGGCAAAAATGATATCTAACATAGAAAATTTTCTAATAGGGTGCCATGAGCAACCGGGCGCTAAAATTAATAATATGCCTTACTTACTGACTCAATAATTCCTTTACCAGATTACTAATGGTCTTTCCGTCTGCTACACCCGCCAATTGCTTACTGGCAATACCCATTACTTTGCCCATATCTGCAGGTGAAGAAGCCCCGGCTTGGGTAATGATTGCTGCAACTGCAGCCTTTATTTCAGCTTCGGAAAGTTGTTTTGGAAGAAATCTTTCTATTACTTCCATTTCTTCTTTCTCTTTCACTGCCAAGTCAGCCCGGCCCTGCTTTTCAAATATTTCAAGTGAATCCTTTCTTTGTTTCATCATCTTTTGTAAAAACTTCTGTTCGGTAGCTTCGTCGATTTCTCCTCCGGCACCGGGTTCAGTTTTTGCTTTGATGATTTCTGCTTTAATTGCACGCAAACTGCGAAGTACACCTTCGTTTTTCGCTTTCATGGCGTCTTTCATTTCAGCCATTATTTGTTGTTCTAAAGCCATAATATTTTTTTAATGGTTATTAGCAGACTGCTTTATTTGCGTTTGCTACAATCTATTGGTGTTATTTGTATAATTTCCTTTTGCAATGTACGTAGCTTAGGGATAAGTCTCGTATACTTTTATTGTTGTTCTTTTAGCTGGATAGCTTTAAACTTTTCAAAAAATGCTTCGGCAAATTTTTTCATATCGTCACTAAGTTCCTGCTGTTGGGTGGCTCTTTTAAAAGTATCCGCCATGGTCATTAGCATCTGGTAATAAAAATCAGCCATTTCATCCATCATCATATCTTTTGTCCAAAGATCAATGCGCATGGCAGTTTTGTCTGCGCCATCCCAAAATGCAATGCACATAGCTTTGGCTTTTTGTGCCATATCCGCCGTGCTGTCCGATGCCGTCCAGTTGATTTGTTCAGGTACTTTATTTGGGTCTAATAGTACGTCAATTTTAATAGTAGATTGGTTCATATGTTGATTAGCTGATTGGCCAATTAGCGGATTTGATAATATATTGGGGGCAAAGGTAATCTCTTTACAATGGAAACAGCAAGCTGTTCGTTTTTTCGAAGTGCCTTTTAATAAATGATCAACGATTGATACGGATTATTTTTTGCCTTTTTTATTTTGAGTCAAAACGGATTTCCACCACTTGGCATTCAGTTTCGCATCCTTAGTTTTATTCATTACTAATTTTCCGCTTTCAATCAATTCGGAGCGGGTAGTCTCCTCCTTAAAAAGGAGCATCATTTTTTCTGCAATATCCTCAAAATTAGAAGGGTCTGCATATAATACAGCATCCCCAATTTTTTCTTTTATGGCGCCCAACTGACTGGCAATGATTGGTACTTCGCATTGCATTGCTTGTAAGGGGAAAACGGCAGACCCTGCTGAATGGGCTGGATAAATAAATGCATAAGCTGCGGCAGTGATTTTAGCCAACTTTGTTTCGGGTAAGCCAATTAATAACTGAACATCCCTTCTGTATTTATAGGTATCGAAAAGTTTATTGAAGGGGTGGTTTGAGCTGAGTGAGTTGGCTGTAATCACTAGCTGCATATTGCTTTGTTGCCTTGTCTTGAAAAATGAATAAGCTTTCAACAAATTCACTAGATCGTAGCGCGGATTAATTTCTCCACTGAATAAAAAATATTCTTTTCCATCTGTGTAGGTGTTTTTTATAGTTTCCTTTTCTCCCCAGTATATTGGCTGGTAGGCAGCTGGTGTATTGATAGAAAAGAGTTTTATTTTATCATCTTTAATGGAGTAATGTTGTTTAATCTCTTTTGCAACAAAATCCGAGGAGGTTACAATCCCATCTGCTATTTTTAAAAAATCGGGAAGTTGCTTATTGAAAAAATTCCGTTCTTTGCTCGTAAAATGAAGTGGAAATTGCAAGAAAGAAAGGTCGTTCACAAAAACCCATTGAGGTATCGAAATGCGTTTCGAGCATGCTATATCCGTATTAATCAATATGGATGCATTGTGTTTTTTAACAATGCCTGGCAAGGTGGAATTAAGCCAATATTTCCACATCCAACTGTTATTTAATAGCGGTGCCGAAATTACGGAAAGGACATTCTTGGAAATATTTTCTAGTTCACCAATCGAGTCCGAACTAATCAAAATAAATTGATGTTCAGGATGAGCCGCTGCCCCATCGATTAAAAATTGCAAATAAAAATCATTGCTGACTGAATGGGGGTACTGATTTGCATTGATGGCGATAGTCATTCAGTTAAATAGATTTTATAAAAGTTAAATAATTGTGCAGCTGCTTGTTGATGAAAAGTAATCTTAAATAGATAAATGGGGTTTGACCGTAAACGAATTGAATCAAGTCAATCAAAGCGCCATTTTTTATTTCAGCATTTTCATTTTTACCGTTTCAATTCTAGTATCTGTTACATTTAATATGTCAAATTGGTAATTGCCGATTGTAAAGGTCTCTTTTTGTTTGGGAATTTGATCTCTATTTTGAATAATGAATCCACTCAGGGTTTCTGTCTCATCACTATCAGGGAATTCAAGTTCATATTTTTCAGTGATATAATCAAGTTCTAGCCGACCACTAAAAATGAATTCTTTGGGAGTCAACTGTTTTTCTGTCAATTCTTCGGTATCGTATTCGTCTCTAATGTCTCCAAAAATCTCTTCCAACAAATCTTCCATCGTTACAATTCCCTCAGTGCCTCCAAACTCATCCACTACCCAGGCAATGCTTTTTCTTTCTTTGCTAAACTTGGCTATTAGATCAGTTGCACTCATGCTTTCTGGAATGGCGGGAATAGGCAGTAAAATAGCTTGAATATCGATCGGATTTTTGAAGAGGTCGAGTTGGTGAATGTAGCCAACGATATTGTCTATATTTTTATCAAATACTACTAGCTTACTTAATTTGGTTTGTATGAACCGATCTTTTACCTTTTCAATGTCGGTATGAATATCCACCCCATCAATTTCTTTTCTAGGCACTAGGCATTCCCTTATTTTTTTTTCACTTAGGGATAGGGCATTTTCAAATAATTCTTTATTGATTTCGGTGGCAACTTCTACATCATGATTTTTACTTTGCTGTACAAAATGCTCCATATCAATTTTCGAAAAAACATCCTTTTTTTCATTCAATTTTACATTGAAAATATATTTCAGGATCCATTCTGCAATTTCTACAAAAAAGGTAGCCGTTCCCGAAAACGCCTTGAACATTGAATTTGTTAGATAAGCAATCAATCCACTGCTAAGAATGGTTTCGTTTTTGGCCCTAAAATAAGCTTTGAAAACAAATTCGAAAAAGAGTAAGCAAACAGTGGATACAATGGTTTCTATTACCAAGTGAAAATACGGGTTGTTGATATTCCAGCTATAATCACCAATTTGATTGTGCCATACTCCCGCCATGAAATTGCTCCAAAACAAACCATAGATTACCAGAATTACATTGAAGCCAATGAGGGTGGTGCCTATAAAACGGGCTGGCTTATCAGCGAAGGCTCCCCATATTTTACCACTATAGGTGCCCTTTTTTTTTCTTAATTCAATTGATAATTTATTGGCAGACACAAAGGCCATCTCCACTCCCGATAAAAATCCAATCAGAAGTAAAGAAATCAGTATTGCCAAAAGCGCTATCCAATCCATATGGTAAATGTAATAAAGATCATTGATTTTTGAAGAAAGCAAATTATTGCTGAAGGAAACTTTCTATGATTACGCTTGCCTCGGCACATGCTTTTTGCAGGTCATCATTGATGATTTGCCGGTCAAAATGGTCCTTAAAAGATATTTCATAGGCAGCTTTATTTATTCTTGCCGCCAGCGAGTCGGAGTTTTCAGTGCCCCTGCTTTCCAGTCTTTTTTTTAATTCCTGAACGGAGGGTGGCTCTATGAACAAAGTAATGGAGGATTCAGGGTATTGCTGTTTTACATGAATGGCGCCTTTAACATCAATGTCCAACACCGGTATTTTTCCTTCCTTCCAAATTCGGTGCAATTCACTTTGAAGGGTGCCGTAATATTTTCCTTCATATACCATCTCCCATTCTGCAAATTCGTTGTGCTGAATTTTTTGTTTAAAATCATCCTCACTCATAAAATAGTAATCCACTCCATTTTTCTCAGTACCTCTCGGCTCCCTGGTAGCCGCGGAGATGGAAAAAGCCAGCTGAGGAAACTGTTGCATCAAGTGCCGGGTAATGGAAGTTTTCCCAGAACCTGATGGGGCAGTGATAATGATTAACTTATTTTGAATTGCCACAAGCTGGATAGTATAAAATTGATTGAATTAAATAGTATTAGAAACGCTGGTTCTTTTTATGTCGGCACCCAGTTTTTGTAGACGGGTATCGATATTTTGATATCCCCTGTCAATTTGCTCAATATTTTGGATAACGCTATTGCCTTCTGCACTCAATGCAGCTATCAGCAGGGCTACACCGGCACGAATATCGGGACTGCTCATGGTAATTCCCCTTAACTTTTGCTCCCTTTCAAGTCCTATTACTACAGCACGATGGGGATCGCATAAAATAATCTGGGCTCCCATATCAATTAGTTTGTCTACAAAAAACAGCCGGCTTTCAAACATTTTTTGGTGTATCAGTACGCTGCCTTTTGCCTGAATAGCGGTTACCAATACAATACTTAAAAGATCGGGAGTAAAACCTGGCCATGGATGATCGTAAATCGTTAATACACCTCCATCCATGTATTTTTGAATCTCGTATAATTCCTGTGCGGGTATATGGATATCATCTCCGGGAAAGTTCATTTGAATGCCTAGCTGCTGAAATCTTTCAGGAATGATGCCTAGGTGTTCCACACCTGCATTTTTGATAAGAATATCACTTTGCGTCATGGCAGCCAATCCAATAAAGCTGCCTACTTCAATCATATCTGGCAAAATGCGGTGATCAGTACCCCCCAAAAAATCAACTCCTGTGATGGTAAGCATGTTGCTTCCAACGCCGGTTATTTTTGCGCCCATCCGATTGAGCATTTTGCAAAGTTGCTGTAGGTAGGGTTCGCAAGCAGCATTATAAATAGTGGTGATTCCTGAAGCCATCACCGAAGCCATTAAAATATTGGCAGTACCTGTTACGCTTGGCTCTTCGAGCAGGATATTGGCTCCTTTTAATTCCTTGGCTGCTAAATAAAAAAATCCATCCGAATTGTATTGAAAGGAAGCACCTAATTTTTCAAAACCTATAATATGGGTATCGAGTCTCCTACGGCCGATTTTATCTCCACCGGGTTTAGGAATATAGGCTTTTTTAAATCTCGACAACATTGGCCCTGCTAGCATTACAGAACCCCGGAGTTTGCCACTTTTTTTATGATAATCCTCACTGCTCAAGTAATCAACATCCACATCATCTGCTTGGAAAGTGCAGCTATTTCTACTGGTTCTGTCAACTTTAACTTTCATTTCTGCCAATAATTCTATCAGCAGGTTTACATCAATAATATCCGGAATATTATCGATCTGTACTTTTTCTGAAGTAAGCAATACTGCAGAAATAATTTGTAAGGTTTCGTTCTTAGCCCCCTGGGGAGTAATTTCACCGGAAAGTTTTTTTCCTCCGCAAACTTCAAATGAGCTCATCTTACAGGATCAATTTAAATATGGATGATAAAAATAAAAGCCCCAACGTTTGGTAAC
>CANIMM010000204.1 GCA_947468255.1 Chitinophagaceae bacterium
ATAGGCGGACATATTGGTTTTGTAAGGACTTTTATTTTTACTGAAGCGCACATCCCGGTTAATCCGAAAGGTGCAATCTTTTACAACTAACTGACCGATAGGAGGATCGAATGCGGCAATGGCGGGAATCAATTCTGCCACCATTGTCTGGATATCGGCTTTTGCGGCTTCGTACCTTGAACGGTTGGTATCAAACCAGGCTTTATTATTATGCTTTGCTAGGTCTTTTAAAAATTGCAGGGTGCTGTTGGCTGGCATATGGAATATTTTATTTATGGTAAACCAAAAAAAAAGGAATTGGTTCAATTGACCAATTCCTTTTGTAATAAGTACCTATTTTTCATTTCACCCTTTTCCAGTTTTCTCCACTCTTGATTCGATACATCGTCATTTCACTTACATGGTATTTCATGGCCATTTGTTTGAAAGTAAGTTTTCGTTTAGGATTATTAATAGCTTCCTTAATATGCCTTACCTGTGAAATATTTAATTTTAACCCTACTGTTTTATTCGCCTGACGATTTTTGTAGGCAATTTTTTGAGGACTGTCTTGCTGGTGAATCCCAACTTCTTCGAGCGTTGCCCATTTAAGATTGCTGAAATGGTTGTCATCTTTTTTGTGATTGAGATGAATTACATACTTATATCTTGGAGAAGGTTTTTTGCAAAAAAACTTGGCAATTTCTCTATGCAGGTAGATCGTTCCGTTGCCAGAGTCTAAGTGAAGGTTTAGGGTTCGGTAACCCGATGTGACGGACCCATTTAATATTTTTCCATCCTCATTAAGGTCTTTGGTATAGCTTGCTGCTCTTCCCATCGACGATACCGCATATTTCCTGCGGAGGGATTTGTAGCCATCAAATTGCAGTTGTTTCCATTTTTCGCCTTGAATATTTTTTATCATAACGAGTAATTTAAAGGGTGCTTTGTGGGCAAGCCATATTGCTTGCGGGCAGTTATGTACTTACGAAAGCCACACCTATAAATATATGAAAAAAAAAGGACTATTTAGGAAGCATTTTTATAAAATCTTCCTCATTGATTATTTTGATGGATTGGATTTTCTTTGCTTTTTCCAGTTTGCTGCCAGCATCTTCGCCTACCACGAGGTAGTTCAATTTGCTGCTAACACCACTTACAATTTTTCCTCCATTTTTTTCTACCATTTCCTCGGCATCAGTTCTTTTTAATTGCATCAAACTGCCCGTGAATAAAAATGTTTGCCCAGCAAGCTCATCATTATCAGCTACTTGCTTTTTTTGATTTTTCAGGGAAATTCCCAATTCTTCCAGTTCTTGCAGCATCGCCAGGTTATCGTCATCATGAAAAAAGCGGTGGATGCTTCCAGCAACTTTTACTCCCACATCTTCCAGTGCAAGCAACTGCTCTTCATTGAAGTTTTTAAAATCAAGTAGGTGTGTAACCGAATTAGCCAGTGTTTTGGCGGTGGTTTCACCTACATAGCGAATTCCCAGACCAAATATCAGCCGATGCAATGGTTGTGATTTGGACTGTTCGATGGCAGACTGTAAATTATCGATTGATTTTTTTCCAAATCCTTCCATTTTACCAATCTTGTCAAAATCCAGTCGGTAAATATCAGGGACATCTTTTAGCAGGCCCGAATCATAAAATTTTCGAACATTTGCCTCTCCAAAATTTTTAATGTCCATTGCATCCTTGCTTACAAAATGTATGATTCTTTCTACCACCTGCGCGGTGCAGTTGATATTGATACAGCGCCAAACGGCTTCTTCTGCAGGCTTAAAGAGTGGGTGATTACATACAGGGCAATTTTTAGGAAACTCAATATTGGTTTCCTCACCGGTTCTTAATTCGGCAAATGATTTCACTATTTGAGGAATTACATCGCCACTGCGTTCTATTAAAATCGTATCTCCGAGCATCAGGTCTTTTTCCCTGATGTATTCTTCATTGTGGATGGAGATACTGGTAACCGTTACACCACCTACTAATACCGCGGCTATCTTGGCAACAGGTGTTACGGCACCCGTTCTGCCTACCTGAAATTCTACTGAAAGTAATTTACTGGTTGCCTGTCTGGCTTTAAATTTGAAAGCAATTGCCCATCGAGGATGGTGCGAGGTCATGCCAAGTTTTTCCTGGAGTTGCAGGTCGTTTACTTTTACCACCATACCATCAATCTCGTAGGGCAGCCCGTCTCTTTTTTCCTCAAACTCCTCAATGTATTTTATTACACCATTGATTCCCCTGACCACTTTCAATTCATTTTTTGGACTCCTGAAACCTAGTTCCCATAGCATTTCCAGCATTCCCGAATGTGTTTTCGGTTGTTTAATCAAGGTGCCGGTTTCGGAATGTGGTGCTGCGCTGGTGGAAAAGCTGACATGGTATAAAAAAACCTCTAAGTTTCTTTTACTAACTACAAGTGTATCCTTGATTCGCAAGGAGCCTGCGGCGGCATTCCTTGGATTGGCAAAGGGTGGAATCCCCTCTTCCATTAGCTTTTCGTTGTAGGCCTTAAAATTTTTCTTGTTGATCAATACCTCACCCCTTATTTCAATTTGCTCAATTCCGTAGCTGCTGAATTTTGCTGAGAGTGGAACGGATTTGATTTGTTTTGTATTGAGTGTGATGTCGTCACCGACTGTACCATCTCCGCGGGTAGCGGATCGGGAGAGTAGGTCGTTTTCATAAATCAATGAAATGCTGGCGCCGTCAAATTTAGGCTCTACACAATATTCAATACTATCTAGTGCTGATAATTCTAAAGCCTTTCTTTCCCAATCCAACAGGTCAGCTGCATTATAGGAGTTTTCCAATGACAGCATCGGCACTAGGTGCTCAACTTTAGCAAAATCATTGGCTAATCCAACGCCTACTCGCTGTGTGGGTGAATCGGGCGTTATAATTTCCGGGTGCTCAAGTTCAAATTTTTGTAAAATTGTATATAAACGATCATATTCGGCATCACTGATTAACGGATCATTTTGAACATAATACCGGTATTCGTGCCATCGTAAAATATCCCGAAGGAGTTCGATGTTGGATAAATGAATGGAGCTGGGCGCTGATAGCCATTCTGCTGTTTGCTGTTGTAATTCTTTCGTGCGATGTAATTGATTCATGGTTGATTTGCTGAATCAAAGTTAAAAATTAAAATACCAGCAGCGTATTATTTTAACGGTGGGTGCTGCAAATAAACTTAGGTTAGCAGCTTTTAGCTTAAACATTTCGACTACAAGCATTTTTAATTAAGCTAGGGTGGCAAAGTCCTGATTTAACCAATGAGGGGAAATCCTTGTTATAGTTACTATTCATTAAATAAGCGCAAGGATTTGATTGTAGCTGTAAATTGTAAGCGGTTCTTTAAAATAAGCTGCCTCATTCTTTGTCAGGTCATACAATGTGTTTAATTTACACAGTAAATGATGCTGGACAATCAATAATTTAAAATATAGCGGTAAAGTCAAAATGGATAGGGTTTATCAATTCAGTTGCATTGTAAATAAAGAAATGCAGCTGGGAGTTAAAATTGAGTGAAAGGGGGGGGTATTAGACTACTATAAGTAAGCATTCATTTTTTGCAGGAATTAAACACTGTCTTTTCGTTTTAGGATGTAATATAAACTATGGCTTCAAGGGAAAACAAGAATGGAATTCAGCAATTAAAATCAAGGCAAGTCACTCTTTCAGGATTTGAAAAGAACTATGGGATTGAATTATCAGTGGATTGCATCATATTTGGTTTTGATGAGGAAAAATTAAAAGTGTTACTTATAAGGAGTGACCTAACGAAATATTCAGGTAAATGGTCATTGTTGGGAGATTTGGTTTTTCCGAGTGAGGATCTAGATGCTGCGGCCTATCGAGTGTTGAAACAAAGAACCGGCTTGAGTGATGTATACCTTGAACAAGTAAGCACGTTTGGAACAGTGAGCAGGCATCCTGCCGGAAGGGTAGTTACGGTAGCTTATTGCTCGCTGATCAATGTCCAGCATCATAAGTTGAATATATTAGACAATGAATTGCATTGGCATGATGTCAAGAGTGTAACAGACCTAGCCTTTGATCACCAACAAATATTTGACACCTGTTTAATGCAATTGCAAAAGCGGGTGCAGGAACACCCCCTGGGCTTTAATTTGCTGCCTAAAAAATTCTCTTTGCGTGATCTTCAGAATTTATATGAAGCTATCCTCAATATTAAATTGGACCGACGCAATTTTAGAAAAAAATTCTTTTCCATGGATTTACTCATTGATCTAGATGAGATGGAACAGGATGTGCCTCACCGTCCGGGCAAGTTGTATAAGTTTAATTTTGAAAAATACGGCAAAAAGAAGAAAAGCTGGGTGGGAATCGATTTTTAGTGAAGCAATAGTGGAAAGACTTTCTATTTATTAAGCCAGCTCAATTTTGAGCTGGCTTTTTTATTATCATATGGAAATGAAAAGGCTGCCAGGAGGTTGATTTACTTTTATAGGGGTTATTCCAGCAATTTGCACAAGCTACAGGAATACTTTTCGTTTACTATAGGGCTCTGCTACCTAGTGATTAAAATAATTAGTCAAAATTATTATTGAAAATCAGCTACTTACAAGGGTCCTCTAAAAAAAATCCCCTATTTAATAGGAAATTACCAATTGCCCTCTTACCTTCGCCGTCCATTTAAAAAAAGCCTACGGGATAGCGAAGGCATCACTTAAAAATAAATACAATGAGTAAACTACATTTCACCACCAAACATGCGAACGAGGCTACCGTTATACACAGCTGGTATGTGGTTGATGGTACTAATCAAACCGTTGGACGTATGTGTTCTAGGATTGCGGCAATTCTTCGTGGTAAGAATAAAGCCTATTACACCCCTCACGTTGATTGCGGAGATTTTGTAATTGTAACCAATTGCGACAAAATCAAATTTACCGGCAACAAACTGAATGAAAAAATTTATGACAACTTCAGTGGTTACCCAGGTGGCCGTAAAGAAGAAGTTGCGAAAGATCTATTAAAGCGCAGGCCTGAAGTGATCATCGAAAGAGCGATCAAAGGTATGTTGCCTAAAAATCGTTTGGGACGCAAAATGTACAAAAAGTTATTTGTATATGTAGGTACAGCGCATCCACATGGTGCACAAAAACCAGTAGAACTTAAATTTTAATCACTAATGAATTGAATTGGACGTTTCTAATACAATTGTAAACGTTCAAATTTTCAAATTTTCAAATTGAAATAATGGAAAAGCAAAAAAACGCAGTTGGTCGTCGTAAAGAAGCTGTAACCCGTGTGTTCTTAAGCAAGGGAGACGGTAAAATAACGGTCAATGGCAAAGATTACAAAAATTACTTCTCGTTGATTTACTTACAAAATCAGGTTGAAGCACCCCTTAAAACAGTAGAATCTACCGACAAATTTGACATCATTGTCAATGCGCAGGGTGGAGGTATCAAGGGCCAAGCAGAAGCAACCAAATTGGGTATTGCACGTGCATTGCTCGAAGTGAGTGCAGACTATCGCCCTGCTTTAAAGGCTGCTGGATTATTGAAAAGAGATCCACGTGCTGTAGAGCGTAAAAAACCAGGACGTAAGAAAGCTAGAAAGAGCTTCCAGTTCAGCAAACGGTAAGTCTTTGTCTCCGCTGCGGTGGAGCACAATGGCAGTTTGTTTTCAAATTTTCAAATTTTCAAATTTTCAAATAACTATAATGGAAAATAATACTTCCTTACAACAGCAACTTCTTGAAGCAGGCGTTCACTTTGGTCACTTGAAAAAGAAG
>CANIMM010000205.1 GCA_947468255.1 Chitinophagaceae bacterium
AAATAGCAAGGGGGAATCGTAAAAATTGTTATCACGAAAGTAGAATTGGGCCGAAACTTTTTGTAAAAAAATGCAACCCAGTGCTACCAGTAAAAAGGCGAATCCAAATTTTTTCATTTTCATAATTTATTGATTGAGGCGAAGACAAAAGGAATACATTCTATTCTCCTGCAAAGCGGGGGACATTGTAAAAGGGCTGTATCAAAAGATTGTAGGATTATCCAACGAATTAAAAATTGGTAGGCTCAAACAAATTGAACAGGGGGAATTCAGTGAAATTTCAGGGAAGGAGTTTCGGACGACCCATTGATAAAGCTATTGGTAGCATGGAGGTAAACCATTCAAATTTGAGCCCTAGATTTTCAGTTGGTTTGCATTTATTGTAAAATAAACAAATTATTTTTTAATTATATATTTATTTTGTTACTTTTTTAAAATATTTACAGACAGACTGAATCCCACATTCACTGCATTTAGGACTTCTTGCCATACATACATACCTGCCATGAAGTATTAGCCAATGGTGTGCTTTGTGAATATATTCTTTGGGGATATGGCTGATTAACTGTTTTTCAGTTGTCAACGGTGTTTTGGCATTGGTGGTTAACCCTATTCGCGCACTCACCCTAAATACATGGGTATCTACTGCCATATTGGGTTGTTGATCGATTACGGAGGTAATTACATTAGCGGTTTTTCTGCCCACTCCGGGTAGCTCTACCAATTCATCCACGGTCATGGGCACTTGTCCAGAAAATTTTTTAACCAGCATTTCGGCCATTCCTATTAAGTGCTTGGCTTTATTGTTGGGATAGGAAATGCTTTTGATCAAAGCAAAAACATCTTTGAATACGGCCTTGCTAAGGCTTTCAGGATCTGGAAATTTTTTAAAAATTGCAGGCGTAGTAAGGTTTACCCGCTTATCGGTACACTGGGCCGAAAGTATTACTGCAACCAGTAACTCATAGGGGTTGTTGTATAGTAATTCAGTCTCTGCCTCGGGGGCATTCGTTAAAAAATAGTCGATGAAGTATTGGTAACGTTGCTGTTTGGTCATAAATAAACATTCCGCTTTTATGCCAAACGAAAGTAGTTGAATTGCCGGAAAGGCCGCTATACTGAAGTAGGTTGTTCTTTGGGCGCGTAGGCAGCATATTCCAAAATCTTGTCCACAGCTATTTTTCGAGGAGATAGGGATAATTTTTCTAGATCGCTGACTGCTGCAGCAATGACTTCATATTTTTCTCGTAAAGCCCAATCGGTTGCCAAGGCGTCATTCAACAGCGCTGATTGGTCAGCAGAAATTTCTTTGTACAGGTGTAGAATAAGATCTTCCTGAGTAAAGCGGTGCATACGAAAGTTTTATGGCTTGAGTAAAAATTGATTCATCTTATGCCTTCATAAACGAACTAATTCGTTCATTATTGTATAGTTAGGTGAATTATTTAATTGAATCGCTTGCTGAAAGGATAAATAAATCCTCATTGTCTTTCTTCATCAAATACTTTTCTCTAGCGTATTTTTCAATGGTCTGGGCATTGTTTTTTAACTGCCCCAATTCCTGCCGGGTATCCTTAATCACGTCAATCAGGTGCGTTTCACTTTTTTGTAACTCATTTAGCTTTACTCTTCTTTTGAATTCAGAAATAAAATCCTTTTCGTTGAAGAAGAGCATCCAAATTAAAAACAGAAACCCCGACAGTAAATATTTATTGCCTAAAAAGGACAGCCTCTTCCAACGCCTCTTTTGGAGGGGTTGAGAAGAGGCTGTATTGATTGAATCCTTTTCCATTATTGAAATTGTATCATTTTTCCTTTTGGTGAAAATTAAAGGGAGCTACCAAATTTAATCTTTCCCTTTGGATAAATCGCACTGTCACCTAGTAATTCTTCAATTCGGATCAACTGGTTGTATTTTGCAACACGGTCTGTTCTGCTCGCAGAACCAGTTTTTATTTGACCACAATTCAATGCAACCGCAAGGTCGGCGATGGTGGTATCTTCTGTTTCTCCACTACGGTGACTCATGATGGTATTGTAACCATTCTGCTGGGCCATGCTAACTGCATTGATGGTTTCAGTAAGCGTTCCGATTTGATTCACTTTCACCAATAATCCATTGGCAATTTTTTCGTTGATACCTCTTTCCAAACGAGTTACATTGGTTACAAAAAGATCATCCCCTACCAATTGGCATTTGCTGCCAACAGCTTCAGTAAGCATTTTCCATCCCTTCCAATCATCTTCTGCCATACCATCTTCAATGGAACAGATCGGGTATTGTTTTACCCAACTAGCCCAATATTTCACTAGTTGTTCGCTGGTCATTTTTTTGCCATCGCTTTTGTGGAAAATATATTTCTTTTCTTTTGCATTCCACAATTCACTGTTGGCCGCATCCATGGCAATCATAATCTGGCTGCCTGTTTTATATCCTGCCGCTTGAATCGCTGTTAAAACGGTTTCAATCGCTTCTTCATTACTTTGGATATTCGGTGCAAAACCACCTTCATCTCCTACATTGGTGCTGAATCCTTTTTTCTTCAACACTACTTTCAGTGCATGAAAAATATCAACACCCCATTGAAGTCCTTCACTAAAAGACGAGGCGCCAACCGGCATTACCATAAATTCCTGGAAATCAATTTTATTATCAGCATGCGCTCCACCATTCAGAATATTCATCATGGGAATGGGCAATATTTTCGCATTGGTACCACCTATATAACGATATAAGGGAAGGTTAGCTTCTATTGCAGCAGCTTTGGCTACAGCCAAACTAACGGCCAACATAGCATTGGCGCCTAACTTACTTTTATTGGCAGTGCCATCCAATGAAATCATCATGGCGTCAATGCCGGTTTGATCGGTGATATCCCAGCCTAGCAGGTTTTCCGCCAAAATGGTATTTACATTTTTCACTGCTTTTAATACACCTTTGCCTCCGAATAATTTTTTATTATTATCCCTTAATTCAACAGCTTCATGAATTCCAGTACTTGCACCACTTGGAACGGCGGCACGGCCTAGACTTTCATTTTCTGTTAGTACGTCTACTTCTACTGTTGGGTTGCCGCGGCTGTCTAAAATCTGACGGGCGTAAATACTTGCGATGTAACTCATGTTGATTTTTTTGTTTGGTTAAATTATTTAGTGTGCGTATTGGAGGTTAAATTTCTAAAAATATTTTCCAGGCTGTTCGTTTCACTTTGCAAAGAAACAATGTTCAGCTTGTTTTTCAAACTCAATTCTAAAAGCTGTGTTTTTACCATATCCGGCTGGCTAGTGGTTAATTGAAAACTGGAGCCTTCCAATCCTCGAGAATGGTCAGTGGTTGGACGTATTTTTGCTGCCTGATTTTCAGTAATAAGCTCGTTGAGAAGACTGGGGTCCACGATTTCTTTAAAAGCTACGGTCACAAGGGTGTTTCCATTGGTCGATTTTTGTAAATTACTCAATGTATCATCCGCTACCAAGTTTCCCTTATCGATGATGATTACCCGATCGCAGATGGCTTGCACTTCCTGTAAAATATGAGAGGAAAACAAGATGGTCTTATTTTTCCCTAATTGTTGAATGAGTGCCCTGATCTCTGCCAGCTGGTTAGGGTCAAGACCGGCGGTTGGCTCATCTAATATTAATACCTCCGGATCGTGAATTAAAGCGGCAGCCAATCCTACTCTTTGTTTGTATCCCTTACTTAACTGCCCAATTTTTTTATTAGCTTCTATCGTTAACCCGGTTGATTGGATTACCTGCTCAATGGCCTGCTTCGAATTTTCCAATTCATGGACAGTAGCAATGAATGCAAGGTATTCCCTTACATACATGTCGTAATAAAGGGGATTGGCCTCTGGTAGGTAACCGATTTTTTTCTTGGCCGACAAGGAATCGGTGCTCACTTTTTCGCCTGCTACTGATATCGATCCTGCATCTGCCCCTACATATCCGGTAATCATTTTCATCGTAGTACTTTTTCCAGCACCATTGGGACCTAAAAAGCCAACAATTTCTCCCTTTGCAATAGAGAATGAAATCGCATTCACCGCTATTTGCGGGCCATACATTTTAGAAAGGTTGGTTACTAAGATTGACATGAGCTATTATGCAAAAATAAAAACGCCAGGAGTATAACCTGACGTTTTTAGTACGATTTATTTATTTGTTTCTTCGGCGCCATCCGCTCCCTGTGCGGGCCTATTGGCTTGACTGCTCCTGTTTGGGGGATTGTTTTGCTGACGGTTCGGTTGTCCCTGGCGATTGCCTCCAGGTTGGTTCGGCCGTTGAGATCCTTGTCCTTCCCTGTTTTGCTGCGGTCGTGGTTGCCCTTGTCCTTCCCTGTTTTGCGGCGGCCGCTGTTGTCCTTGCCGACCTCTATCTTGGGGTGGTCGCTGAGATCCCTGCCCTTCCCGATTTTGGGGTGGTCGCTGAGATCCCTGCCCTTCCCGATTTTGAGGAGGTCTTTGTTGTTGCCTATTTCCACCCTGTTGACCTTGGCCTCTTTCGTTTTCCCTTCTTTTTCGGCTGGTTTTTTCAAGACTCTTCAAACTAATTTGCCCTACCACATCTACGTAAGTGGGTTCAATTTCAACAGGCTTTTTGCTAACTACTTCCACTGTTTCCAATTCTTCTGGCCGAATACCTTGTCGGTTGAGGGCCTTTATCTTTTTAACACTTTCAATCGTTAAAGGATATTGTTTGTTGCTGTCGGGCATGGTATACCACATCAGGTTGCGGAAAATATCTTTCTTTACCAAAAATGCACGGCTTCTGGCAAGTTCTATCATATCACAATCATCCGGAAAATTTTGCAACGCATCTAGGTAAGTGTCCAGTTCAAAATTCAGACAGCATTTCAGCCTTCCGCATTGACCACTTAGCTTGGTTTGATTGATACTTAAATTTTGATATCGGGCAGCATTGGTATTTACACTTTTAAAATCGGTTAGCCAGGTACTGCAACAAAGTTCCCTTCCGCAACTTCCTATTCCTCCCACTTTGCCCGCTTCCTGCCGTGCCCCAATCTGTTTCATTTCCACTTTCACCTTAAACTCACCTGCATATATTTTTATCAGCTCTCTAAAATCAACCCGGTCATCGGCAATGTAGAAAAAAGTGGCTTTACGTCCATCCGCTTGAATCTCCACCTCAGCTACTTTCATATCGAGGTTCAGGTGTTTGGCGATGGCACGACTACGGATCATTACTGCCTTTTCCCTTGCTTTTGATTCCTTGCTTTTTCCCAAGTCGGAGTCATTGGCTCTGCGTAAAATTTTCTTGATGTCAGCACTTTCCTCCTTAACATTGTTCTTTTTCAATTGCAGCCGCACTAACTCACCGGTCATATTTACACTACCTACATCAAAACCACTCACCCCCTCCACTGCAATCATATCGCCTTTCTCAAAAAAATAGGTGGTAGTATTTTTAAAGTAATCTTTTCTGCTGCCATTGTTAAAACTCACTTCTACAATTCTGCATCCGCTTTCAGGATCACTGAAAGGGAGATTGGCGAGCCAATCATGCACATTCATTCGGTTGCAACTTCCACTTGAACAGCTGCCATGACTTTGACAACCTCCAGGGGTGCTACCAGATCCACAACTTCCACATGCCATATTGATTAATTAAAAATTAATAAATTAAAATACCTACACGGGGAATAAGTTAGGGAGAGTGGGAGGCTTAATAATATAACCGTCCATTTGAATGGGCCATTATCTTTCCGGCTA
>CANIMM010000206.1 GCA_947468255.1 Chitinophagaceae bacterium
ATTCCGGTGCATGTATTTCCTGTAAAGTATAATGTAAAAAAATCGGTGGAATACCTAGCATTGGCTACCAAGGATAATAAATCCTTGCAGCTTTTTTCGGGAACATTGCAATCGGCTTTTGATTATTTTGAAACAAGGAAACAATTGCCTGTGATTCTGGTCAATAAGCAGGGGCAATATATTGTCAATTAATCGTCCCCGTTAATTGAAAGCGCCTTCAGTAGAACCTGAATGGTTTGCTTTGTTTTTTGACTTAGCAGTTGCTCCCTACCCTCGGTTAATTGTTGAATGATCGCCTCATTGTAATGTCGAATCGTTAGCAAGGAACAATCTTTTTCTACCTGAACATCGAACAATTCACTTGCTGCAAGTGCCAGCTTCTCAATTTTTTCGGGTTGGTCATCCATACAGCAAAGTAAGCTGATAGCTCCATTTTGCGAAAGGTTGGGCCTAATTTTATTTTCTAGCAAAAGGGTATGCAGTTTGGCTACCAAGTCGTCTTCTACAAAAGAAAAATCGCGCGAACTAACCTGCATCAATACCTGCTTTTCTTTTATCACTATAATCGGGGGTAGCTGATGTGTCGGCTGATTGCTAATAATAGTACCTGGCAGATCGGGATGTAAAAAACATTTTACGAGCAGCGGAATCGCTTTGTTTTGAAGCGGCTTAATGGTTTTTGGATGTATTACCTGTGCACCATAGTAGGCCATCTCAATTACCTCCAAATAACTAAGTGCATCAATAATTTGCGCAGCTGGAAATAGTTTGGGGTCAGCATTCATGACTCCTTCTACATCTTTCCAAATGGTTTGACTTTCTGCATTCAGCATGTTAGCAAAAATGGCAGCGCTATAATCACTGCCTTCTCTGCCAAGTGTGGTACTTTCATTTTCATCCGTAGCACCGATAAAACCTTGGGTGATTATGATATCAGTATTTTCGAACAAAGGCGAAATTATTTCTGTAACCTTTTGATGAGTGAAATCCCAGTCAATATTGGCTTCCCTAAAATTGTCATCCGTTCTTAGGATGTCTCTCACATCCAACCATTGGTTCTTACAATTGGCGGTGTTGAGGTATTCACTGATAATGGCGGTACTTAGCAGTTCACCACTACAAACAATCTGGTCGTAATAATAATCATAATCCCTTACCGGTTTATCATGGAGCAGCCATTCCACTTCCGTGAAAATATTGGACAGTTCATTGATTGGCTGCTTGGTTAATTGCAAAGCCAGTTCGAGGTGCGTTTCTTTTATCTGGTAAAATAAGGCAAGGGCTTCTGCTTGATTGCCTGAATAAAATGCAGTGGCCACTTTTTCAAGCTCATTGGTCACCTTGCCCATAGCCGAAAATACAATCAACAGTTTTTCACCCTTATATCGTTGAATGATACGGGCAACATGCTGAATCCTTTCGATGCTATTAATGCTAGCCCCGCCAAATTTAAAAATCTTCATGGGTGATAAATATTTTAATGCCTTAAGTGGATGAATGCTTTTTTTTCTTTTATAGCTTTGCAAAGCTAGATTCTAAAATTGGCAATCTGAAATTAAGTCTCTCTCTCATTACCTTTAAAGCTGCTTAACTAAACCAGTAATTGAAAAGTGTGGGAATTTGTTGCCGATTATTTATAAAAATGCTTTAAAAAATAAGGGGCAGTCTCTTTTTCAGAGATGTTGACGGGAGATTTAAAAATAAAAAATGCCCAATGCAGATCATTTAACGATTTAATACATTTGAATTGTTACTGCTTTCATTACTTTTACACAATAATAACCGGGCCAACTTTCACTTTGGAGGTAATTGAGCAAAGGGTGAATGTATAGTGTATAAAACCATATTAAGGACCTTGAGGCATGAAAAAGACAATCATTTCAGTAAAAAATTTAAAAAAAAAATACGGAATTTTTGAAGCAGTAAAGGGCATCTCATTTGATGTGCTGGAAGGAGAGATATTCGGGTTATTGGGCCCAAATGGTGCTGGAAAATCTACTACCCTTGAAATCATGGAAACGCTTCGCCAAAAAACCAGCGGGGAGGTGATAGTAGATGGAATGGATCTTGATAAGGAACCCAATAAAATCAAAAAAATAATCGGGGTTCAATTACAGACTTCAGGGTTTTATCCGGGTCTGAATTTACTGGAATTGATTGAATTGTTTGCAGGATTGTATAACCAGCAAGTTGACCCTATGGGGTTATTGGAGTTGGTGAACCTTACTGACAAAGCAAAGAGTAAATACAAGCAGTTGAGTGGTGGACAAAAGCAACGATTTTCAATTGCCACTACGCTGATCAACCAACCTAAAATTGTTTTCTTGGATGAACCCACTACCGGCCTTGATCCGCAGGCTCGCAGAAATTTATGGGACTTGATAAAAGACATTCGTAAAAAAGGAACAACGGTAATTATTACCACCCATTACATGGATGAAGCAGAGCAATTATGCGATCGAATTGCCATTTTGGATGAGGGGAAAATCATTGCATTGGCTTCGCCCGATAAAATGATTGATGACTTGGTAGCATCGGGATTTGAAAAACCCAAACTGGTAAAATCCGCTAATCTGGAGGATGTTTTTATCAGCCTTACCGGTAAAGAAATGAGAGCCGAATAATTTTAACCATTTATAAACAATCAAAACAAAGAGATGAAGCATTTTTTTTTAGTAGTTAGTGTATCAATGATGGCATTTGTAGCCGTTCAAGCACAGACAAAACCAAAGTTGAAAGTTGTCAATCCGGCAGCAGTACAAATCGCCAAACCGGCGGTAGGAATTTTGAAAAATTTAGAGGATTCTTTCAGTTATGCCTTAGGACTAAATATTGCCAATAATTTACATCAGCAGGGTATTGATAAGATTAGTAATGCAGCCATGCAAAGGGCAATGGACGATGTGTTTTCCAAGAAGCCATTTTTGATGAATGAACAGCAGTCTACTAACTGTATTCAGCAGAAAATACAGGGAAGTATGTCTAAAAAAAATGAGCTGGTAAAATCTCAGGGAAATGCATTTTTGGCTGCTAACAAAAAGAAATCAGGTGTTGTAAGTTTGCCAGATGGATTGCAATATGAAGTAATCAAAAAGGGAGATGCTAGTTCTTCGATGCCGGCTTTGCAGGATACAGTAGTGGCGCATTACGCAGGCACTTTAATCAATGGAAAAAAGTTTGACAACTCTTATGATAGGGGGGAACCACTTACCATTCCGGTTGCGGGTGTTATCAGGGGATGGACAGAGATTTTGCAACTGATGCATATTGGAGACAAATGGAAAGTGTTTATCCCAAGTGAGCTTGGCTACGGCGAAAGGGGTGCAGGTGCAGATATACCCGGTGGGGCAGTGTTGATTTTTGAAATGGAACTTTTGGCCATTAAACCAGCTATTGCAAAGTAGCCCAACAATAATAACATTATGGAAGATCTAAGTTTCCCAATTGGAAAATATGTGCCACAACCCTTTTCTCAAGATCAGCTGAAGGAAAGATTAATTACGATACTATTTTTGCCCTCGCAACTTGAAAATTCAATTCTGAACCTAGATGAGTACCAACTCGAAACTCCCTATCGGCCAGGTGGGTGGACAGTGAAGCAATTGGTACACCATGTGGCAGACAGTCATATGAACGCATTCATCCGATTTAAACTTGGTCTTACAGAAGACAATCCTACCATTAAGCCTTATAACCAGGACGCTTGGGCGAACTTGAATGACAGTAAAATAGTTCCGACTAATGTTTCAATCACTTTGTTGCATGCCTTGCATGCAAGATGGGGCGCCTTGTTGAACGGTATAACATCGGAAGCATTGGAGCGGACGGTCTTTCATCCTGAGCAAAATAAAGAAATTACACTTTGGCATTTACTGGGGATTTATGCTTGGCATAGTAAACACCATGTGGCACATATTACCGCCCTTAAAGAAAGGATGAAGTGGTAATTTATGTTGGCAGAGATGGATTGGGTGGAATATTTATTTCAGCCAATCCATCTCTGCACCATTAAAATAAATAGTATGAACTGGAAAAAATTATCTTCTGAATATATTTCCAAGCACCCTTATTTCACCGCCAGAAAAGATGTCTGTCAAATGCCGGGAGGTAAAATTGTGGAAGCATATTATGTGGTGGAATTACCCGCCACTGTTTGTGCATTGGCGATTACTGAAGACGGGAATGTGCTGATGGAAAAGCAATACCGCCATCCGATGGAGCAGACTATTATAGAATTGCCTGGGGGCTTTGTAGATAGCGGCGAGGAGCCTTCTAGAGCGATTGAGAGAGAACTGTTGGAAGAAACTGGCTATGCGTTTTCTTCCATCCAATATGTAGGAAAAGTATCTGCCAACCCGGGGCTATTGTCTGGGTATACCTATTTATACCTGGCCCAAGGCGGCAAAAAAGTAGCTACGCAAAGTTTGGATGCCAATGAAGAAATTGAACTGCTGCAAGTTCCTTTGGAGGAAGTTCGGACAATGCTTTCGAACAATGAGATTGTTCAAGCACTGCATGTAAGTTGCTTATTATACGCCTTTCAAAAGCTCGATTCCGAAAACGCAACTGTTTGAAAAGGCGTGTTCAAAAGAGGGCGATCATTTATTGATAAGCAGAAATGATTATTGTTTGTTTTGTAAAAATGCAATCAATTTATCCATGGCTTTTTTCCGATGACTGCAGGCGCTTTTTTGTTCGGGGTTCATTTCTGCAAAACTGAGTGGGGATCCTGCAGGTACAAAAATAGGATCATATCCGAAACCTTTTTCACCCCGTTGTTCTAATAGTATTTCACCTTCGCAAATTCCCTCAAATTGGAATTCTTGCCCATCTAGTATCAGTGAAATGACGGTTCTAAATCTGGCATCCCGTTGGCTGGTGTTGCCCATCAGCTGTAAAACTTTTTCAATATTTGCCTTGAAGGATCTATCCTCTCCTGCAAATCGAGCACTTTTTACACCAGGTGCACCATTGAGTATCGATATTTCTAAACCAGTGTCCTCACTAAAACAATTTTTTCCGGTAAGGGTATGAATGCTACTGGATTTTTCCGAAGCATTGGCTTCGAGGCTGTCATGTGGTTCGGGAATGTCGATATCAATGCCTGCTTCTTGTAAAGTAATAATTGAAAATTGGTTTCCCAAAACCAGTCTTACCTCATCCACTTTATGCTGGTTGTTGGTAGCGAAAATAAGCGTATCCATAAAATTAGATGTTGAATATTTGTTGAAGGCAGATCCAAAGCTTAGTCTTTTCCGCTTTATTATCGTGAAAATCGGATAATTGCGGTGCCGTCAAATAGACTTGGTTATTAAATTGTTGAATTTGATAGGTAGGGAAATTTACAGGCAATTCAATTTGCTCGGGTTGAATGCCGAATAACAATAGTTTTTCGGATTGCAATTCATCTGTAACCGTTTTATAGGTAACCGATGTATTCTTTTTGATATTGAGGATAGCAACATCCTCCATCGTTAGGTTACAGGCTGATAATATTCCTAGTAAAAAATTTAATTGATCATCTGGCAGGTACAAAGTTTCATCACTTTGAACTAAAATTAGCACCCGCTTCCGGTTATTACCGAGCGTTAAAAACTGTTTTGCAACTGATTTGTCCTCTGGTTGGGGGGCATTTTTTAAATCAATTAAGCAATGGGTGAAAAGTTGCTGTAAAACTAGCGGAGGAAGTTGAATTGAATTTAAACTCATAAAACGGCGTTTTACTCTG
>CANIMM010000207.1 GCA_947468255.1 Chitinophagaceae bacterium
CCATCTTTGGTGCGCGTTTCACAGTTGATGGTCTTTGCCAAAATTCTAGCACAGGTAGTTTTACCCACCCCTCTTGGGCCACAAAATAAAAAAGCATGCGCAAGCTGATTATTTTTGATGGCATTCTTGAGTGTGGTAGTGATGTGCGATTGCCCAACTACCGTAGAAAAAATCTGCGGCCGATATTTCCGAGCAGAAACAATGAATTTATCCATATAGTGAAACTACCCTAGGGCAGAATTATTTTGATTGGTTATTATAGATGCAAGTTAATAAACCCTTCCCTCTTTTTAGTAAAAAGCTATCTGCTTTAAAACTACTTTTAAGCTACTCAGTGTGGATTTCATTTTCAATAACAGGAATAGGCATTTTCTATGTTAGCATCGGATGTCGTTTAAATTCTTTTGTTCTGTCGAATAAATACCGATAGGTGGTAAGGTTTCTACTGCGAAAGGTGTCACCTAACCCTTCGGCCACATTGATCATCTTAGGGTTAAAATCTCCAATCCATTGCATTTCATATTGTGTATAGGATACGCCCGGATATTGGATGAGTTTAGCGGCTTCACCGATGATATAGGCGTCAATGCCTTTTCCCTGCCACTCGGGAACTACTCCAAATACGATACCACTAAATTTTTTGTTGGGTATAAATTTTTTAATCCATAAAAATTTCAGTTTATGAAACAGATCAAATTTTCCATTTAAATATTTAAACCACTGATTTAAATCTGGGATATTTACAAACATGGCAATCGGCTCATTTTTGTGGTAGGCAAACCAAATTAGCTTCTCATCCATTACCGGCTTCATTGTTTTAAAAAGCAGCAATACTTGTTCTTTGGCCATTTGTTTTAAGCCACCATGCCCTGCCCATGCTTTGTTATAAACAGTTGCGAAGTCAGCTGCAAATGATTCGAGTTGATCTTTTTTTATGTGTTTGGAACTAAAGTCGGGGTTGTTGTCGTATACAGCATGCCGCTCATGGATCTTTTTTTGAAGTGGTGCTTTGGGGTGAAGTCCAAAGCAAATCTGGTGAAAGAAAGCTTTGAAACCATAGTTTTCAAGGAGTTCTTTGTAATAGGGCGGATTGTAATTCATTCCATACATCGGTTCATCAAAGCCTTGGGTAACTAGTCCCCACCATTTGTCTCTTTCGCCAAAATTGATTGGGCCATCCATTGCTTCCATACCTTTTTGTATCAGCCAGTGTTTGGCATTATCCAGTAATAAGTCAGCCGCCTGCTGGTTGTTGATGGATTCAAAAAAACCTATCCCCCCCACAGGGACGTCGTCGCCTTTGTTTTTATATTTTTGGTTGATAAAGGCTGCAATTCTGCCAATGAGCTTTCCCTCATCATCCATTAATATCCAGCGTTCAACTTCTCCAAAGCGGAAGGCCTTGTTTTTTTTAGCATCAAAAACCTCATTAATATCCTTATCAAGGGGACGAATCCATTTAGGATCTCTTTTATATAATTCCACTGCCACTTGTAAAAATTGTTGAGCGGTGGCCGGGTTATTTACGGGAATCAGCTGCATATAGATGGTGTATAGAAGGCAAATGTAAGTTTTTAGCTGAAGGGGAACTTGAAAGGGGCAAGATTTTACTTTTTGGTCCAGTTCTTTTTTTATTAGCGATTGGCTAGCTTGAAAAGAATAGCAATTATCGATACAATAGACCTAGAAATAGATTTCATTAAAAAATGTAGGATCAAAAAAAAAGAGAACGATTTCGTTCTCTTTTTTTGTAGTAGCTCCCAGGCTAACCTTTGGAAGTAACAATTATTTATTTACCGGAACCCATCTTAGCTTCTATGCTTAGGGTTGCGTGTGGCACAGCCCGTAATCTTGCTTTGTCGATGAGTCTGCCTGTAACGCGGCAAATGCCATATGTTTTATTTTCAATGCGCATAATTGCTTTTTCGAGATGATCGATAAAAGTAATCTGGCGACTGGCCATTTGGCTCAATTGCTCTCTTTCCATGCTAAGACTTCCGTCTTCCATGGTCATGTAGCGGTTGTCGCTTTCATCACCTCCCAATTCATCTTTACGAGTAATTAGGCCATGTAAATAAGACAATTCTTTTTTAGCAGCTTCCAGTTTTCGGTGGATCAGCTCCCTGAATTCATGTAATTCAACATCGCTATAGCGCTGTGAAGGGGCTCCAGGATCTCTTTGAGCTTTGTCTAATACAGATTTTGTAAATTCGGGTTGATATTTACGGACTGTTTTAGTCGAAATCTTTGGAATCACTACTGGTTTTGGCGCCGGCACTTTAATGTCTTTTGCTTTTACCTCAGGAACAGGTTTTACCGAAACAACTTTAATAATTGCAGGTTTTACTGCAGGGGGTGTACTTTCAACTTTTTTCGCCATAATTATACTAGCTGGTTTAGCAGCTTTTGGGGGAATACTTTTCGCCGATTGAGCTTTGTTAATAATCGGTTTATTTATAAGTATTGGAATTTTTTTTGCAGGAACAGCTTTTGTGGGAGCTGCTTTTGCTGGGGTTTTTATAGATTTCGGAGCAGGTTTGTTTACCTTTTTAGGGGCTACTTTAGCTACTGCTTTTTTTGCGACAGGCTTAGCTAGCACTTTTTTAGCTAAAGGTTTAGCAATCACCTTTTTAGCTACAGGTTTAGCGATTACTTTCTTGGCTGCAGGTTTAACAATTGCTTTTTTAGGGGCAACTTTGATTATCTTTTTTTGGATAGGCTTAGTTACTACCTTTTTAGGAGCAATTTTTTTTGCTGGAGCTACCTTAACCACCTTTTTAGGGGTGGATTTTACTGGTTGAGTGGCTTTTTTTGCAATAGGTTTTCCCGTTTTTTTAACTGCTTTTACTGGCAGCTGCTTTTTTGTCGCCATACTAATTTGAATTTTTAAGTACGTTCACTTTCAATATAGCATTATTCACCTCAATTTCGGTTCCCTCGTTTAATATAGGGTAAAAAGCAAGCGAATCTGCCAGGATTTCCGCGCAAATATAAACTTTATATTGAATTAATGAAAGTTGTACCCCTGCATTTTCCAAAACAGACACATTTATCCTGTCTGTAAGCTCAAATCCGCTCTCTTTTCTGATATTTTGAATTTTATTGACAAATTCTCTAGCATCTCCTTCCTTTTTTAGCTCTTCTGTAATGGTAATGTCGAGGGCAACGGTCAAGGAACCCTTACTGGCTACTTCATAACCGGTTATTTCATCGGTGGCCACCTCCAGATCTTCACTGCTTATAATAATGGGATCTTCATTTTTTGCTACATAATCAGGGTTTAGCAAGTAATCCCCTTCTAACACCTTGTCAATGACTACATTACTAAACTTGCTGATTTCATCGGCAGCCCATTTCATTTTCGGTCCCAGCTTTTTCCCCAGGGTTTTAAAATTGGCCTTTGCCTTTTTCTGGATGAAATTATTTTCGGCGCCTAAAATTTCAACTTCTTTAATGTTGGTTTCAGCTTTTATGATATCTGCCACTTTTTCTATTCTTTCTGCCATTTCTGAATCCATTGCTGGAATCAACACCTTTTGAAGTGGCTGGCGAACCTTAATATTTACTTTTTTGCGAAGCGATAATATTAAGGACGAGGCATCCTGGGCCAATTGCATTCTTTTTTCTAGGTCGGCATCGATGGCCGCCTCGTTAATGGAGGGAAAATCGGTATGGTGAACAGATTCAATCTGATAACGCCCAGAAACCTTGTTTAGGTTCAGGAAAAGCCAATCTGCAAAGAAAGGGGCAATAGGGGCCATGAGTCTTGTCAGTGTTTCGAGGCACTCATATAAAGTCTGGTAGGCAGCAATTTTATCATGTTCATATTCCCCTTTCCAAAACCGGCGGCGACATAATCGAACATACCAGTTGCTCAAATGGGCATCCACAAAATCCTCGATGGATCTGCCGGCTTGTGTCGGCTCATAGTCATCCAGATTTTGCTGTACATTTTTTATTAAAGTATTCAGAGATGATAAAATCCATTGATCAATCTCAGGTCTTTCATTGAGGGGAATCAAGGCTTCTTTAAATACAAATCCATCCACATTGGCATACAATGCAAAAAATTGATACGTATTATAAAGTGTACCAAAAAATTTACGTTGCACCTCCTTAATTCCTTCAGTATCAAATTTCAGGCTATCCCAAGGCGATGCATTGGTAATGAGATACCAGCGGGTGGCATCTGCACCAAAAGTATTGATGGTTTCAAATGGATCTACCACATTGCCGAGGCGCTTACTCATTTTATTGCCATTCTTATCTAGCACAAGGCCATTGCTTACTACGGTTTTATAGGCTACGCTGTCAAACAACAATACGCCAAGGGCATGTAAGGTGTAAAACCAGCCCCTAGTTTGGTCAACTCCTTCAGCTATAAAATCGGCTGGAAAAGCACCATTGGCACCTTTGCCATTGAGTGGAGAATTGGCGGAAGCGGCATGGTATTGCCAAAAATTCTCTGTACTTAGCGGACCAAACTCATTGGAACTGCTATCTGGCAAACCCCATTGTGCATAGGGCATTGCGCCACTGTCGAACCAAACATCCACTAGGTCGGGTACCCGTTTCATAGGCAAACCCGAAGTACTTACCAATATAATAGTATCCACAAATGGTTTATGCAAATCCAAAACAGCTTCATTCAGATGGTGATGATTGGTATCGCCACCCAATTGAGCCGCCGCTTTCTTTATTTCTCTGTTCAACTCATTGATGGAGCCGATGCATTTTTCTTCTGAGCCATCCTCTGTGCGCCAGATGGGTAAGGGGGTTCCCCAATATCGGCTGCGACTCAGGTTCCAATCAACCATATTTTCGAGCCAGTTGCCGAAGCGGCCTGTTCCGGTTGCTGCCGGTTTCCATTGGATGGTTTTATTGAGTTCCACCATCCGGTCCTTGACAGCAGTGGTTTTGATGAACCATGCATCCAAGGGATAATAGATGATAGGTTTATCTGTTCTCCAGCAATGGGGATAGCTATGTTCGTATTTCTCTACTTTGAAAGCTCTATTTTCTTTTTTAAGCTTTACACTGATATCGATGTTGACATCGACATAGTTGGGATCATCTTTGTAATTTTTAACAAAGCGGCCACTGAATTCACCGGCCCCATCTATAAACTTTCCCTGCTTGTCTACCAACGTTAAAATACCAAGGTTATTTTTCTTACCTACTTTATAATCGTCTGCGCCAAATGCGGGGGCGGTATGAACAATGCCGGTTCCATCTTCGGTGGTAACAAAATCGCCCAAAATAATTTTGAAAGGATTTGCTTCTGGAGTAGTTTCTCTTATAAGTTCTTTTGTATTAGCAGGCGAAGGAAGCAGTTGTTCGTATTCAATCCCATCCAATTCCTTTCCCTTGAATTCGGAAAGTATTTTCCAAGGTAAAACTTTATCACCTTCTTTATAAGCCTCAAAGTCTCCGTTTTCTGCCTCGGGCTTACAGTATTTGCCCAATAGCGCCTTTGCAAGAATAATATTTATAGGTAAATGTGTATAGGGGTTAAATGTTTTTACCAGCACATAGTCGATATTCGAACCTACGGTTAATCCAAGGTTGGAAGGAAGTGTCCAGGGGGTAGTGGTCCAAGCCATAAAAAAAGCCTCCCCTGAAGTTTCCATGGCAGCAAAAATCTTTGCCACTGCTGGGTGTTCGGAAGCAGGGCTTTCTGAGGGATGGGGAAGGCGAAACATTGCCACCACACTGGTGTCTTTTACA
>CANIMM010000208.1 GCA_947468255.1 Chitinophagaceae bacterium
AAAGGGCGGAATTCCCTCTTCCATTAGCTTTTCGTTGTAGGCCTTAAAATTTTTTTTGTTGATCAACACCTCACCTCTTATTTCAATTTGCTCAATTCCATAGCTGCTGAATGTAGCAGAGAGGGGAACAGATTTTATTTGCTTTGTATTCAGGGTGATATCGTCACCGACTGAACCATCTCCGCGTGTAGCGGATCGGGTGAGCAGGTCGTTTTCATAAATCAATGAAATGCTGGCTCCGTCAAATTTAGGTTCTACACAATATTCAATACTGTCTAGTGCGGATAATTCTAAGGCTTTTCTTTCCCAATCCAGTAGGTCAGCTGCATTATAGGAGTTTTCCAATGACAGCATCGGCACTAGGTGTTCAACTTTGGCAAAATCATTGGCTAATCCAACGCCTACTCGCTGAGTGGGCGAATCGGGCGTTATTATTTCAGGGTGCTCAAGTTCAAATTTTTGTAAAATTTTAAATAAGCTATCATATTCGGCATCACTCACCAGCGGGTCATTTTGAACATAATAACGGTATTCGTGCCATCGTAGAATATCCCTGAGGAGTTCGATGTTGGATAAATGAATGGAGCCGGGTGCAGATAGCCATTTAGCTGTTTGCTGCTGTAGTTCTTTCGTGCGATGTAATTGATTCATGGTTGCTTTACTGAATCAAAGTTAAAAATTAAAATTGCAGCAGCGTACTATTTTAGGGTTTGATGCCGTAAATAAACTGCCGCTTGCCGATTTTAGCTTAAAAGAGGGAACTAAGCATTTTTAATTCCTCTGTGGAATTGCAGTACTGGTTTATATAAAGTTGATAATACTGGTTACAATCACTATTCCAATAAACTGCTCTTGTGATTTGCTGGAAGCCATGAAGTTGCCTGCGGTTTTAAAAATACCCCGCCCCCTTTTTTTGCTATGTCGAACAATGTTTTTACTTTACATAGTTATTGATGCTGGATAATCAATAATTTGTAATATAGTCGTAAAGTCAAAATGGATAGGGCTTACCAATTCAGTTGTATTGTAAATAAAGAAATGCAGATGGGATTTAAAATTGAGTAAAAGGGTAAGGGGTAATAAAATAATATAAGTAATCATTCATTTTTTGCATGAATTAAACAATATCTTTTCGGTTAAGGATGTAAAATAAACTATGGCTTCAAAGGAAAACAATAATGAAATTCAGCGATTAAAATCAAGGCAAGCCACTCTTTCTGGATTTGAAAAGAACTATGGAATTGAATTATCAGTGGACTGCATCATATTTGGTTTTGATGAACAAAAATTAAAAGTGTTACTTATAAGGAGTGACCTGAAGAAATATTCAGGTAAATGGTCATTGTTGGGAGATTTGGTTTTTCCGAGTGAGGATCTAGATGCTGCGGCCTATCGAGTATTGAAACAAAGAACCGGGTTGAGTGATGTATACCTTGAACAAGTAAGCACGTTTGGAACAGTGAGCCGGCATCCTGCTGGCAGGGTAGTTACGGTGGCTTATTGCTCACTCATCAATGTCCAGCACCATAAGTTGAATATATTAGACAATGAATTGCACTGGCATGATGTCAAGAGTGTAACAGACCTAGCCTTTGATCACCAACAAATATTTGATACCTGTTTTAAGCAATTGCAAAAGAGGGTGCAGGAGCACCCATTGGGTTTTAATTTGCTTCCTAAAAAATTCTCTTTGCGCGACCTTCAGAATTTATATGAATCCATCTTAGACGTAACATTGGACCGGCGCAATTTTAGAAAAAAATTCTTTTCTATGGATTTGCTTATTGATCTCGATGAAATGGAACAGGATGTTCCCCATCGGCCGGGTAAATTGTATAAGTTCAATTTTGAAAAATACGGCAAAAAGAAGAAAAGCTGGGTGGGAATCGATTTTTAGTGAAGCAATAGTGGGAAGACTTTCTATTTATCAAGCCAGCTCAATTTTTGAGCTGGCTTTTTTATTGCCATAGGGAAATAAAAAGGCTGCCAGGAGGTTGATTTACTTTTATAGGGGTTATTCCGGCAATTTGCACCAGCAATAGGAATGTTTTTCGTTTACTATAGGGCGCTGCTACCTAGTGATGAAAATAATTAGTCAAAATTATTATTGAAAATCAGTCACTTACAAAGCTCCTGTAAAAAAACTTCCCTATTTAATAGGAAATTACCAATTGCCATCTTACCTTCGCCGTCCATAAAAAAAAGCCTACGGGATAGCGAAGGCATCACTTAAAAATAAATACAATGAGTAAACTACATTTCACCACCAAACATGCGAACGAGGCTACCGTTATTCACAGCTGGTATGTGGTTGATGGTACTAATCAAACCGTTGGGCGTATGTGTTCTAGAATTGCGGCAATTCTTCGCGGTAAGAATAAAGCCTATTACACACCTCACGTTGATTGCGGAGATTTTGTAATTGTAACCAATTGCGATAAAATCAAATTTACCGGCAATAAACTAAATGAAAAAATCTATGACAACTTTAGTGGTTACCCAGGTGGCCGTAAAGAAGAAGTAGCGAAAGATCTTTTAAAGCGCAGGCCTGAAGTAATCATCGAAAGAGCGATTAAAGGTATGTTGCCAAAAAATCGTTTAGGACGCAAAATGTACAAAAAATTATTTGTATATGTAGGTACAGCGCATCCACATGGTGCACAAAAACCAGTAGAACTTAAATTTTAATCACTAACGAATTGAATTGAACGTTTGCTACTACAATTTTAAACGTTCAAATTTTCAAATTTTCAAATTGAAATAATGGAAAAGCAAAAAAACGCAGTTGGTCGTCGTAAAGAAGCTGTAACCCGTGTGTTCTTAAGCAAGGGAGACGGTAAAATAACGATCAATGGCAAAGATTACAAAAATTACTTCTCGCTGATATACCTGCAAAATCAGGTGGAAGCACCACTTAAAACGGTAGAATCTTCCGACAAATTTGACATTATTGTCAATGCGCAAGGTGGAGGTATCAAGGGTCAAGCAGAAGCAACCAAATTGGGTATTGCACGTGCATTACTCGAAGTAAGTGCAGACTATCGCCCGGCTTTAAAAGCTGCTGGATTATTGAAAAGAGATCCACGTGCTGTAGAGCGTAAAAAACCAGGACGTAAGAAGGCTAGAAAGAGCTTCCAGTTCAGCAAACGGTAAGTCTTTGTCTCCGCTGCGGTGGAGCGCAATGGCAGTTTGTTATCAAATTTTCAAATTTTCAAATTTTCAAATAACTATAATGGAAAATAATACTTCCTTACAACAGCAACTTCTTGAAGCAGGCGTTCACTTTGGTCACTTGAAAAAGAAGTGGAATCCTAAAATGTTGCCTTACATTTTTGCTGAGAAAAAAGGTATCCACATCATTGACCTGAATAAAACCGTAGAAGGTTTACAGGAAACTGCTGCTGCATTGAAATCAATCGCAAAAAGCGGAAAGAAAATAATGTTTGTGGCTACTAAAAAACAAGCAAAAGAAATCGTTTCTGATTGTGCAAAGCGCATTAATATGCCTTTCGTAACAGAACGTTGGTTAGGCGGTATGCTTACCAATTTTAACACAGTTCGTAAAAGTGTTAAAAAAATGCAGAGCATCGAAAAAATGCTGAACGATGGCAGTATTGATAATTTAACTAAAAAAGAGCGCTTAACACTTACCCGTGATAAGGATAAAATGGAAAAAGTGTTGGGTGGTATTGCTCAAATTAGCCGCGTTCCAGCCGCCTTATTTTTGGTTGACATAGGACATGAGCATATTGCATTAGCAGAAGCCAAGCGTTTGAATATTACCACATTTGGTATGGTAGACACCAATTGCGATCCTAATAAAGTTGAATTTGCTATTCCTGCAAATGATGATGCAACCAAGTCAATCGCTATCATTGTAAACTATATTGCAGCCGCTATAGCCGAAGGTTTGGCAGAGCGTCAGGCAGAAAAGGATGAAGATGACAGCAGCAGCGATAGTGAAGAAAGTGCAGAAGCAAAAGCAGCCCGTTTTGAACAAAAAGCAGATGGTGGGGATGATAGAAATAAAAGGGCAAAAGGTGGCGCACCAACTAAACGTCGAGTTGCAGGTCCAAGTGCTGGCGGAAGAAAGCCAGCTGGTGGCGGAGCAGCCGGACCAAGGTAGTAGGTGAGTCAACAATGCTTTTGTTACTGGTAACTTACCGGTAACTTGATTGAGCAAAATGTTCACGATTGATCTTTTAGTTCTTACATTACCAATTTTATAATTCAGCAAAAATTCATTTGTGTAACTACAAATGAATTTTTGTATTTAAAAATATTATTATGAGTGCAACTATAACAGCAGCAGATATTAATAAATTGCGTCAATCAACGGGTGCAGGCATGTTGGATTGCCGTAAAGCATTGACAGAAAGTAACGGTGATTTTGAAGCAGCCATTGATTGGTTGCGCAAACAGGGACAGAAGGTTGCCGCAAAGCGCAGCGACCGTGAAGCAAAAGAAGGCGTAATACTTGCAAAAACCACAGCGGATAACAAAACCGGTATGATCGTTTGCATCAGTTGCGAAACTGATTTTGTAAGTAAAAATGCTGAGTTTGTAGCATTTTCTCAAAGCATTATGGATGCAGCCATTGCCCATAATGTAAGTTCTGCAGAAGCGTTGAACGAAGTTGAAATCAATGGAACAAAAGTAGCAGAGCTGATCAATGATAAATTGGCTGCTATCGGAGAAAAGATTGCTATTAAATTTGAACGTGTTGAAGCAGCCTATGTTGCCTCTTATATTCATGGTGCCAATCGCATGGGTGTATTGGTAGGGTTTAATAAGGAAGCAGGAGATGCGGGTAAGGATGTAGCCATGCAGATTGCTGCAATGAATCCACTTGCCGTTGACGAGTCCTCTATTGCTCCCGAAACCATCGCTAGGGAAAGAGATATTGCCATTGAGCAAATTAAAGCAGAAGGGAAGCCAGCAGAAATGGCCGAGAAAATTGCTGTAGGAAAAGTGAATAAATTCTTTAAGGATAATACTTTGTTGGCACAGGCCTTTGTAAAAGATAATAGCAAAAGTGTTGCGGATTACCTGAAAAGCATTGATGCTGATTTGAAAGTGACCGAATTCAAAAGGGTAGCGCTAGGTTAATCCAGGCAATCCTATTGAGAAAGGCGAAACGAAAGTTTCGCTTTTTTTATGCCTTCTCTATGCGCTTCGTATCTTTGTTTTTTTAATTTTTACTGGCTTAAGCTTTCCTATTTGAAGGGATGTCTTTCAATAAAGACAGTAAAATAATTTTAAAAATATATCTTCGTTAAAATTTTAACAACATGATACCAAAATTTAAGCGCGTACTTCTAAAGCTTTCCGGTGAATCTTTGATGGGAGATAAAAATTTTGGTTTGGATAGCCAGGTGATTAGTCGTTATGCGAAGGATATTAAAACTATTATTGATTTGGGCGTTCAAGTTGCGATTGTAATTGGAGGAGGTAATATTTACCGTGGGATGAATGAGGCGGAAACAGGTATTGAGCGTGCACAGGGCGACTATATGGGCATGTTGGCTACGGTGATTAACGGTATGGCCTTACAAAGTGGATTGGAGAAGGAGGGCGTTTATACCCGTTTACAAAGTGCTATTAAAATGGAACAAATTGCAGAACCCTATATTCGCCGAAGAGCAATCAGACATTTGGAAAAAGGAAGGGTAGTGATTTTTGGTGCAGGTACTGGCAATCCTTATTTTACTACCGATACAGCG
>CANIMM010000209.1 GCA_947468255.1 Chitinophagaceae bacterium
AAGCGCTAGAGTATCACGCAAAGGGAAGGCCTGGAAAAATTGAAGTGATTCCTACCAAAGAATCAAAAACCCAAAGAGATCTTTCCCTTGCTTATTCACCCGGGGTAGCCGTGCCCTGCCTCGAAATTGCGGCTAATCCTGAAGATGTTTATAAATACACTAGCAAAGGCAATTTAGTAGGTGTCATTAGTAACGGCACCGCTGTATTAGGATTAGGTAATATTGGACCCGAAGCAGGCAAACCAGTTATGGAAGGCAAGGCCGTATTGTTTAAAATCTTTGCAGACATTGATGTGTTTGACATTGAAATCAATGAAACAGACCCTGAAAAATTTGTACAAATTGTAAAAGCATTGGAGCCCACTTTTGGAGGAATCAATCTGGAGGATATCAAAGCGCCTGAATGTTTTTACATTGAACAAGAATTAAAAAAGCAGCTAAAAATACCGGTCATGCATGATGACCAGCATGGAACAGCTATTATTTCCGCTGCTGGTTTGCTGAACGCTTTAGAATTACAGAAAAAGAAAATTGAAAATGTACGGATCGTTGTAAATGGAGCCGGAGCTGCAGCCATGGCCTGCATGAAATTATATGAATCCTTGGGTGCAAAGCACAGCAACTTTATGGTTTTCGACAGAAAAGGAATTTTATACAATGGCCGTGAAGGTATAGATGAGCAGAAAAAAAATTTTTGTGTAGATGAAAAATACAAGGATTACGACCTCGCAAAAGCTTTACAAGATGCGGATGTTTTTATAGGACTTAGTTCGGGTAATGTGGTAACTGCTGAAATGGTAAAGAGCATGGCTAAAAAGCCAATCGTTTTTGCACTAGCAAATCCAGACCCTGAGATTGCCTATGATATTGCCATAGCAGTCCGTAAGGATTTGATCATGGCTACCGGTAGAAGTGATTATCCCAACCAGGTAAACAATGTGCTGGGCTTCCCTTATATATTCAGGGGTGCCTTAGATGTAAGAGCCACCACCATCAATGAAGCCATGAAGCTGGCGGCAGTAAAAGCCCTAGCAGACCTAACCAGAGAAACCGTTCCAGAAATTGTAAACCTCGCCTACAACGAAAAAACAATTTCCTTTGGGCCAGATTATATTATACCAAAGGCGCTGGATCCGCGTTTACTCGCTACCGTTGCACCCGCAGTGGCAAAAGCCGCCATGGAAAGTGGTGTTGCCAAATACCCGATTACTGATTGGGAGGGGTACAAACTAGAATTAAATAAACGACTGGGATTAGACAATCAGTTAAGCCGCGTAATTGGCAATAAAGCCAGAAAGGATCCAAAGCGGGTGGTGTTTGCAGATGCGGAAAATATTAAGGTGCTCAAAGTTGCGCAAATGGTGGTAGACGAAGGTGTTGGCTATCCAATCTTACTAGGCGACACCAAGAAGATAATGCAACTGGCCGCTGAAAATAGCATTGACCTAGAAGACATGCCCATCCTAGACCCCAAGGCGGATGATACGGAGGAGTTGAGAAAACAATTTGCAGACATTTTTTATGCCAAGCGGCAACGCAAAGGTGTCAATTGGCACGAAGCCAATAAGCTGATGAAATACCGCAACTATTTTGGATGCATGCTAGTAGAAAATGGAGAAGCCGATTGTATGATCAGTGGACTCACCAGAAATTACCCCGATACAATACGACCTGCCATTCAAACCATCGGTACTGAAGAAGGTGTGAAAAAAATAGCAGGGATGTACATTCTGTTAACCAAGCGCGGGCCCCTATTTTTGGCAGATACTACTATCAATTTTAATCCTACTGCAGAAGAGTTGGCAGAGATCACTTTACTTACCGCCAAAGAAGTGAAACAATTTAATATTGTCCCTCGAATTGCGATGCTCTCCTATTCTAATTTCGGAAGCAGCGATTCGCCGGAAGCAAACCTAGTTCGAAAAGCAAGGGAAATAGTGAAAGCGAAGGATCCTACCCTAATCTGTGATGGTGAGGTACAGGGAATATTGGCTTTTAACAAAGAAATACTGAAAGAAAGTTATCCATTCACTGAATTGCTAAATGGAGAAGTGAATACATTGATTTTTCCTAATCTTGCTGCAGGTAACATCGCCTATAATTTATTACAAGAGGTAGGTGGCGCAGATTCAATCGGACCTATTTTATTGGGATTAAAGAAACCCGTTCATGTACTTCAACTAGGAAGTTCAATCCGGTCCATTTTTAATATGGTGCTGATAGCAGTGGTAGATGCTCAAATGAAAAGCAAAACAGATACAAAATCAGCTATCAAAGCAAGTAAATGGTGGGATAAATTTAAAAACAAATCAAAGGACCTATAGCATCCAACTATTTTAAGTAGCAAAATAATGTTTAACCAATCTATAGACAACAATAACCAGGTCAGCAAAAAGAAAATTTCTTTTGCTATCAGCAAACCCTTCAGGAAATACCTGAAGCGCTACGGCAGAGAAATCCCTTTGCCTATTTCCTACGATACGCTCAAGCACTATAATTTTAGTATCCCTGTTATAGACAATGCTGGTAAAGACACTTTGTGGGAATCTGTTTTTTACAATCCCTCCTTAACAGATGAAATACATGCCTGCCTTAAAAGAACTTATTCCATCCTTAAATCTAGCGGACATACCCAAGCAGAAGAACATCTATATATTGAAAGGATTGACTATTGTCTCTTTGGTAATTCAAAACCCTTCAGAATTAAAATTGTAAACAACTACAATGAAGTGTATGATTATTTCTACATTAAAGTAGCCGATTCTTCTCGCATCTTTGGAATGGAACTAGAGCATTTATTGTCTCCTAATTTTTTGAATTTTTTAATTGATGGCAACTCCATTGTGGAAGAGCATATTTCAGGTGTACCGGGCGATATGTTCATTTCCCAATATTTGCAAAGACCCGAATTTAATCCGATCAGAATTGCCAAGGAGTTTGTAAAATTCAATGAACGATGTTTTATACGATTGCTAGGAGATATGCGCAGCTACAATTTCATCTTCGACATCACCCAAGATTTTGACGATGTACAATTTAAGATCCGATCGATAGATTTTGACCAGCAGTCGTACGAAGGAAATAAAAATAATTATCTACCGCAATTTTTTAAAGAAAACCATGTTTTTGTTGAATTGGTGAAGACGCACCTCAACAATGAAGTAATTAAGCAATATCAACAAGAAGAGCGTTCGCATATTATCCGCCGTATCAAATCTGAACGGCAACGACTTAGAGATTTGAGGGTAGCCGCTGCAGACGACCAACTGTCAACAGAGCCTAAAATCAAGCAACTTGCTGCCGAACTATCCTTACATTACGATAATAATCCAGCTTTCTTAAAATGTACTACGATGCCTCAACTAATGTACCTTCATCTGAAAGAATTATTGATTTCAGATAGGAAATAATAGCAATGCTACTGTAATAAAGGCCTACATGCTCGTTACAGAAAGCTATAAAAGAATCAACCGAACAACTCTTTAATTTCAATAAATTTGCACCATGGATTTTTTTACACATTTTGGTCGATACCTGATCATGCTCAAGGGGATGTTTACCAAGCCTGAGAATACTAAAATGTATTGGAAAGAATTCATGCGCCAATGTGTGGATATCGGCATTGGCTCTTTGGGAATCGTTTCCATCATTTCTGTTTTTATTGGCGCCGTAAGTGCCGTACAAACTGCCTACCAGTTAGTAAGTCCACTTATACCAGCACAAACAATTGCACAAATTGTACGGGATACCGTAATTCTGGAGTTTTCACCTACCTTGGTTTGTATTGTGCTGGCAGGGGTAATTGGCAGTAAAATCGCCAGTGAACTGGGCAATATGAGAGTGAGTGAACAAATTGATGCTTTAGAAATAATGGGAATCAATACCAAGTCCTATTTAATATTGCCCAAAATTGCTGCAGCAATGGTTACCATTCCACTGCTAGTAATTATTTCGATGGTACTAGGCATTTGGGGTGGACGGCTAGCCGGTGTTGCATCCGGTATATTATCGGCCGATACATTTGACCGGGGATTATTATCAAAATTCATTCCTTACAATGTATTTTTTGCATTGATCAAGTCCTATACATTTGCCTTTATCATTAGTAGTATTCCTTCGTATTATGGTTACTATGTTAAAGGAGGGGCATTGGAAATTGGCCGTAGCAGCACCAAAAGCGTGGTGGTAAGTTGTATCATGCTATTATTTGCAGATTATGTGTTGACCCAACTTTTACTAACCCACTAAGTTTACAAGAAAACGATATGATCGAATTTAAAAATATTGGTAAACACTTCGGTGAAAATATAGTACTCACAGATGTCAGTCACGTAATGCAGACTGGCAAATGCAATCTGATTATTGGTACCAGTGGAAGCGGCAAAACAGTTTTACAAAAATGCTTGGTAGGTTTATTTGAGCCCGATAGCGGCCACATTTTCTATGACGGAATCAGTTTTACAGAAATGAAAACCCAAGCCAGAAAGGAGTTGCGGCAGCAAATCGGAATGCTCTTTCAAGGATCTGCATTATTTGACAGCATGACGGTGGAACAGAATGTAATGTTTCCGCTAGACATGTTTTCAAAGTTGACACATGGAGAGAAAAAAACAAAGGTGAATGAAGTACTTGCCAGAGTAAACCTAGAAGATGCGAATAATAAATTTCCTTCTGAATTAAGCGGAGGAATGAAAAAAAGAGTGGGTATCGCAAGGGCAATTGTATTAAATCCTAAATATTTGTTTTGCGACGAACCTAACTCGGGCTTAGATCCACAAACCAGCCTAGTGATCGACAAACTTATTTTTGATATTACGAAAGAATTTAATATAACTACAGTGATCAACACCCATGATATGAATAGCGTCATGGAAATTGGTGAAAATATTTTATACATGTACAATGGCCAGAAAGAATGGACCGGAACCAATGAAGAAATTATTTTTTCAAAAAATGAGCGGCTGAATCAATTTATTTTCGCCTCCAACTTTCTACAAGATGCCAAGGATATGCGCATGCTAGAGGCAAAAGGAATCATATCAGATGATCGGAATATGGAAGAAATGCTTAAAAATGGAGACAAATTGTCAAATTAGCCAATTCACTTTTCTCAATCCCTTATCTTTGCCCAAATTTTACATTTCACTACTAATTTTTATTCAATGTCAGTTCTAGTTAATAAAAACTCCAAAGTTATTGTACAGGGATTTACCGGCACGGAAGGCAGTTTTCACGCTACACAAATGATCGAATATGGAACCAACCTGGTAGGCGGTGTTACTCCCGGAAAAGGTGGAACCAGCCATTTGGATAAACCTGTTTTTAATACTGTGGCAGATGCGGTTCAATCAACCGGCGCTGATGTAAGCATTATTTTTGTTCCACCAGCCTTTGCTGCAGATGCCATTATGGAGGCCGCAGATGCAGGTATCGCCTTGGTAATATGCATTACCGAAGGAATTCCTGTTCAGGATATGGTGAAAGTGAAAAATTATTTAATTGACAAAAATACCCGCCTGATAGGCCCCAATTGCCCAGGCATTATTACAGCAGATGAGTGTAAAGTAGGGATTATGCCAGGCTTTATCTTCGTTAAAGGACGTGTGGGTATTGTTTCAAAAAGTGGAACCCTCACCTACGAAGCTGCCGACCAAGTAGCCAAAGCGGGATTGGGCATTTCCACTGCAATCGGTATTGGCGGAGATCCGATAAT
>CANIMM010000210.1 GCA_947468255.1 Chitinophagaceae bacterium
ACGGGCAAATTACGTGGCCCTTTGCATGGGATCCCCATACTCATCAAAGACAATATCAATTCGGGTGACAAAATGATGACGACTGCAGGCGCATTGGCATTGAAAGGGAATGTGGCAGCAAAGGACGCTTTTATAATAGGAAAACTTCGAGCAGCCGGTGCCGTGCTTTTAGGCAAAACCAATCTCAGCGAATGGGCCAACTTTCGATCTACTAGGTCGAGCAGCGGCTGGAGTAGCCGTGGCGGACAAACAAAAAATCCCTATATACTAGACCGGAGTACCAGTGGATCAAGTTCAGGCTCAGGAGCGGCAGTAGCTGCAAACCTTTGCGCAATTGCGATTGGCACGGAAACGGATGGATCCATCATTGCTCCATCCTCCTTCTGTGGCATTGTGGGAATCAAACCAACAGTTGGTTTATGGAGCAGATCCGGTATCATTCCGATTTCTGCAACACAAGATACTGCCGGACCTATGACAAGAACCGTTACGGACGCTGCCATATTATTAGGAGCCCTGGCTGGAATGGATGATGCCGACCCTATAACCAAACAGAGTGAGGGCAAAGGGAAAAAAGATTACACCCGTTTTTTACATCTTGAAGGATTGAAAGGCAAAAGAATCGGTATCGAAAAATCTTTTCTAAAAGGAAATGAAGCAATCGTGGCAATTTATCAGCAGGCAATCGAATTGTTGAAAAAAAATGGTGCCACCATCGTTGAAGTGGAATTGCTGAAGTTAACCAAACCGCTGGGGGATGCTGAATTCACTGTATTACAATATGAGTTTAAAGAGGGTGTAAATCAATATCTCTCTAATGCAAATGCTAACGTAAAAAACCTGGCCGATGTAATTAGTTTTAACAAACAAAATGAAGCCATTGCTATGCCCTATTTCAAACAAGAGTTACTAGAATTGTGTGATGCAAAGGGCGGGCTACAGGAGAAAGAATATACCGATGCCCTGAAAATATCCACCAGTGCCAGAAAGATCATTGATGACCTGATTCAACAGTACCGATTAGACGCAATCTGTTCAACGAGTTTTGGATTGGCTAACTGCATCGATCTAGTAAATGGAGATTACGACACCGGATTTTATTTTGCACCACCAGCGGCTATGGCAGGGTATCCTCATATTACCGTGCCGATGGGAAAGGTACATGAACTTTCGATTGGACTTTCTTTTATAGCCGGAGCATATCGAGAAGGTGAATTAATTGAAATGGCATACGCTTTTGAGCAAGCTTCAAATAAAAGGACCGCACCGAAATTTTCGAAAACACTAGTGTAAATTTCTTCAAGGGACACTAATCAGGGAAATGAAAAAATGGCAATCAGTTGTTGCTTCCCTTACAACATGAACTACTACTAATAACGCACCTTCATTGAGCGACAATAAAAAACCCCGAATAAACGGGGTTTTTTATTGCACCAAATTGTTGGAGTATTTTAAATACCTTCCTTTTTATTGTTTTCTAGTTGAGTCATTGCCATGATCTGCTTCATGGTTTTTTCCATTCCATCACTACCGCCATCTAAAAATATCACATTTCCTTTTCCATACTCTGCAAAATTCTTAATCGCTTCTACCCACATACTGAACAAAATAACATTGGTATCTAGATTGGCCTGTTTCATTTCTGAAGCAGCCTGACTCATACCACGTGCCACTTCTTCTCTAAATAACGCAACCCCCTGACCGCGTAATTGAGCAGCCTGGCGCTCGGCCTCTGCAGCAATTTTTATGGCGTTCCCCTCCGCTTCAGCAGCTTTGGTTTTTGTGATTAGCAATGCTTGTCCTTCATTTTCGGCAGCTGCCTTTAAATTATTACTAGCCACCACTTTACTCATGCTCGTCATGATCGCCTCATCAAAAGTAATATCATTGATTTGCAGATCCTGTACATGATAGCCCCAGCCCTCCAGGGTGACGTCGATTTGTTCTTTCACATTGTCAACAATATCTCTACGAACATTTAACACTTCGGCCTGTTTTTTTGTTGATACAAATGCACGGATGCTTCCCTCTACGGTACGAATAAGCGCCTGCATCAGATCCTTCTCACTGATGAATTTAAAAGCCACATTTTTAATGGTTTCTTCTTCCACATTCATTACAGAAAAAAGAATCATGGATTTAAAATATACATTCGCCTGGTCGATGGTTACCGCCTGAAACTCTAATTCTACCGATCGATTTTGAATGCTCACCCTCTTATAGATCTGATCTAAAAAAGGCACTTTAAAATTAAGTCCCGGTAGCTTTATGCTATGGTATTTTCCCAAACGGGTCACTACGCCAATTGAACCTTGATTGATGGTAAATAAACCTCCTGCCACCACCAGGAAAATGGGGATTAGCCACCAAAAATTTCTTAATAGTTCCATATATATCAATTTTGTTTGAAGATAACGCTTTTACAAGATGCCTGATAATTAGTTTTGTTAAATTACTGGGGACAAAAACAGTCCAATAGCTTTTACGGTTCCCAAAGATTCATTTTCAAATCAATGAAATGGCTGCTAGCTTCTCTGCTCCCATATCATGCACAAATGAACGATGGTCTCTGCAGCTTTGGCCATATCTTTGGTGCCTACCCATTCTAGTTTACTATGAATGTTTTGCATGCCGGTAAATATATTCGGACAGGGCATACCGATATAGCTAAATCGACTGCCATCAGTGCCGCCCCGAATACTTTCTTTTTTTACAACTAACCCTGCCCGTTGTATCGCTTCTGCGGCAAAAGCGGTGACCTGCGGGTGTTTATCTAGCACCTCTTTCATATTGCGATACTGCTCCTGCGCTTCATACCGCATCGAAGCGCCAGGGAATTGCTCCACTACCCTAGCAGCAAGCGCCTGTAACCTTTCGTGATGTCCCTGAAGCCCTGCCAATGTAAAGTCACGCACAATCAATTGGATGGTAGCTTTTTCAGCAATCCCATTTACAGCCACCGGATGCACAAAACCTTCTCTTGCCTGCGTGGTTTCGGGGCTCCATTCATTTTTAGGAAGCGCTTCCAATATGGCCCCTGCTACCTTTAATGCATTCACCAATTTTCCTTTGGCATAACCTGGATGAACAATCACTCCTTCAATAATAATATTAGCGGCATCCGCACTGAAAGTTTCATCCTCCAAACTTCCCGCCTCTCCTCCATCGAGGGTATAGCCAAAGTCGGCCCCTAATTTTTCCATATCCACCCTCGCGGTTCCCTTACCCACTTCTTCATCTGGTGTAAATAAGATTTTGATATCCCCATGCGGGATAGCAGGATGCTGCATGAAAAAAAATGCAGCTTCCATAATTGCGGCCACACCGCTTTTATCATCAGCCCCCAGCAGTGTTAATCCACTTGCTGTAATGATACTATGTCCGATTTGCTGTTGGAGATAAGGTGAGCGTAAAATGCTAAGCACTTGACTGGTGTCATCAGGCAATACAATGTCTTTTCCATCATAATTTAAATGATGAATGGGCTTAACATCCGTGCCACTGCAATCGGGTGCAGTGTCTACATGGCTGCAAAAACAAATGGTCGGAATATTCAGTTTTTTGCTATTAGCAGGAATGGTCGCATACACATAACCGAAAGCATCCGTTTCCGCATTGGATATCCCCATTGCAATGAGCTCGCTCAGCAATAGTTTACTGAGGTCTTTTTGCTTTTCTGTAGTGGGAAAGTCATTTCCCAAAGGGTCACTTTGCGTATCCAGCTGAACATAGCGTATCAACCTTTCGGCGACACTATTTTCCATAATTTCAATCATGCATACAAGGTTTTGATAACTGAAAATAGCGATTCGAACATTTTTCAAATACTCGTAGTAGTCTAATTTTAGTCAACCTAATTGAAGTTAAACAACTAGGTTTCACCAAAACAGATTTAAAATGATCAACTACCCGATATCAATTAAGCGACTATAGGTTAACCGATTTCCACCAATTCAATATCAAATACCAATTCTTGACCTGCCAAAAAATGATTGGCATCCAAAATCACCACTTCTTCCTTAATCTCTATCACAATTACAGGAACTGGGTGCCCTGCCTCGTTGCTTAAGGTTAAAGACATTCCTGGCTCCAATTTCATATCCTCCGGAATATTTTCTTTTGGAAATTCAATGATGGCATCTGCAGATTTTTCGCCATAGCCATCTTCGGGGGCAATATTAATGGTCTTTTTTTCACCAATCACCATGCCAGGCATAGCGGCATCAAAACCCTTAATCATCATTCCTGCTCCCACTGTAAATTCCAGCGGTTCTCTACCTACTGAAGAGTCAAACTGCTCGCCATTGACTAATTTTCCTGTGTAATGTACCTTTACAACATCACCTTCTTTAACTTGTCCCATTGCTTGATTTTTATGACACCCATCCTTGTCGGCTTCTAGGCCTAATAAGGATAAAGGTGAAGTTTACAATAATATGCTCTTCTAACCCCTGTTAAAAAGAACATTTTTTTGGCAAATTAAAACAATCAAAGTGATTACCCAACCAATTGGAGCGTTTTATTTCTCCCGGAGATGGTATCTTTTTAAAAAAAGATACCATCTCCGGGATTTGAAAAACTTTACTGAACTTTGAGTTATGAAGATTTTGCCATTGCTTTTAACAGTATCCATTATTTTAACTGGCAACCAGCTATTTTCCCAATTGCCAAATCAAGGCAGTAAGGCAGTTCAAAAGCTGGAAACAGGAAAAACAACAACGATTATACCTGGAGCCGAAAGAATGGAAACCTATCTACCCTTTTTGAAAGGCAAGTCAGTAGCTATTTTCGCCAACCAAACTAGCATGGTCAAGAATAGCCATCTGGTAGATACCCTCATTAAATGCGGCATCAAGGTTGTAAAAATATTTGGACCCGAACACGGTTTTAGAGGAGAGGCAGATGCTGGAGAACAGCTAGGAGATGGAAATGATAAAAAAACAGGCATCCCCGTTATCAGCCTCTATGGCAAACACAAAAAGCCTACGCCTGAGGATCTTTCCAACGTGGATATCCTAGTATTTGATATACAAGATGTAGGGGTGCGTTTTTATACTTTTATATCATCTTTGGAATATTACCTAGAAGCCGCATTGGAAAATCATGTTCCATTAATTATACTAGATCGTCCAAATCCCAATGGCTTCTATGTAGATGGCCCAGTGCTGGATAGAAGATTTAAAAGTTTTATCGGCATGCAACCAATTCCTGTGGTGTATGGTATGACGGTGGGGGAATATGCCTCAATGCTGGTAGGTGAAAAATGGTTGTCGCCAGAAGCAAATACATCTTATGCCAACCCTTCGAACAATATTTTCCAACTCAAGGTAATTCAGTGCAAAAACTATGATCACAACAGCAAATATATTTTACCGATTGCACCTTCTCCCAATTTGAAGACAATGCAGGCCATCTACCTCTATCCTTCCACCTGCTTTTTTGAAGGTACGGTACTCAGTGAGGGAAGAGGTACGGAAGCGCCTTTTCAAATTTTTGGTCACCCCACATTGCCCTCGAATTTATATTCCTTTACCCCAAAACCCACTGCGGGTGCAAAAAATAGCAAATGTTTTTTTCAAAAATGTTATGGATGGTATATATCTGGAAGCAATGAAGTTATTTTGAAAAAATTGGAGAATACCCTTCAGTTAAAATACC